>DASSGE010000949.1:0-11206 GCA_035693605.1 Binatia bacterium | reverse complement strand
CAGCCTGCGCAGCGGAGAGTTTAGCGATGGCGATGCGATAAGGAGAGCAGCTTATATAATCCAATCCAATTTGGTGACAAAATTCTATCGAACGCGGTTCTCCACCGTGCTCGCCGCAAATGCCCATTTCCAATCCCTTGCGTCGACGTCGGCCTTTAGAGATGGCTATGCGCATAAGTGCGCCAACGCCATCCCGATCTATGCTTACGAACGGATCGTCGGGCAGCAAACCGTGTAGGACATAACTAGGTAGAAACTTGCCCGCGTCGTCGCGCGACAGGCCCAAACAGGTCTGTGTCAAGTCATTGGTACCAAAAGAGAAGAACTCCGCTTCTTCAGCGATTTCGTCGGCAACCATGCAGGCTCGTGGTAATTCGATCATCGTACCGATCGAATAGCGCACTTTGACGCCATGGGCTTTCATCGTTTCGACGGCAATTCGGTCGACAATGACTCGCTGTTCGTGGAGCTCCTGGCGCGAGCCGACCAGTGGAATCATGATTTCCGGGAATGGATTCTGGCCTTGACGGCGAAGCTCACAAGCAGCCTCAAATATCGCTTGTGCCTGCATCTCGGTGATCTCGGGGTAGGAAATACCCAAGCGGCAGCCTCGATGGCCCAACATCGGGTTGAATTCCTGAAGCACGTTGACCTTGTTGCGCAAGGTCCCCACGTCAACATCCATGACTTGAGCTAGCTCTTGGATTTCAAGCTCGGTTTTGGGCAAAAACTCATGTAGCGGCGGGTCAAGCGTGCGTATCGTCACCGGCAGGTTACCCATGATGCCGAAGATTTCTTTGAAATCTTGTCGCTGCATTGGCAGCAGCTTCGCTAAAGCTCGCCGTCTCCCCTTTTCGTCGTCTGCAAGAATCATTTCACGCACCGCTTGGATCCGGTCACCCTGAAAAAACATGTGCTCGGTCCGGCATAAGCCGATCCCTTCACTGCCAAAGGCCTTGGCTATGCCGGCTTGATTTGGTTGGTCCGCATTGGTTCGGACACCGAGCTTACGCGTTTGATCAGCCCACTTCATAAATTTAGAAAAGTATTGAAAGATTTTTGATTCTCGCGCTTCTAACGAATGGTTCAATAGAACTTGGAGAATCTCAGAAGGAAGCGTTCGAATCTCACCGCTGAATACCGCACCAGTGCTGCCATCGATGGAAATCCAATCGCCCTCGCCAAGTTCAATTTGTTCCACGCGCAATGCGCGGGCAGTGTAGTCAATCTGTAAGGTTTCGCAGCCAGCGACGCAAACTTTACCCATTTGTCGGGCAACCAATGCGGCGTGGGATGTCATCCCACCTCGAGCAGTTAAAACGCCCTGCGCTGCATCCATGCCACGAATGTCGTCGGGGCTAGTTTCAATGCGGCAAAGGATGACGCGTTCCCCGCGATTGTTCCACGCAACCGCATCTTCGGCGTGAAAGACAATGCGTCCGGTGGCGGCCCCCGGTCCGGCCGGTAAACCGTGACCGAGCAGACGTCCTTCTTGTTGGGCAATTTCCTTCCCTTTTCGATCGAAGATCGGTCGCAGCAACTGATTAAGTTGTTCTGGCTCAACACGCAGTAGGGCTTCTTGCTTGCTAATGATCCGCTCCCCTACCATATCGACGGCGATGCGCAACGAAGCAAAGCCTGTCCGTTTACCGGTTCGGGTTTGCAATAGCCACAACTTGTCATCTTCGATGGTGAATTCGATGTCTTGCATTTCGCGAAAATGTTTTTCAAGAAGCCTACAGATCCGCCGCAGCTCGTCGAAGACCTTAGGCATAACCTGCTGGAGTTCAGTGATCGGATTGGGCGTGCGAATGCCCGCGACCACATCCTCACCCTGGGCATTGACCAGAAACTCGCCATAAAAACACTTTTCCCCGCTGGCTGGGTCCCGGGTGAAAGTTACACCGGTCGCGCAGCGATCCCCCAAGTTACCAAAAACCATGGCTTGGATATTGACCGCCGTGCCCCAATGATGAGGAATACGATAGAGGTCGCGATAGGCAATGGCGCGATCATTATTCCACGAGCCAAACACGGCACCAATCGCACCCCACAACTGCTCATGGGGGTCTTCGGGAAATTCCTTGCCCAGCAGGGATCGGATCTCGTCCTTATATTCCCGCACCAGATCACGCAAATCATCGACCGTAAGCTCGGTGTCATGCTGGACGCCGCGGCGTAATTTCTTGCTTTCAAGAAGTTTCGTTAAAGGGTCGGCAGCGACTTTGTCCTGGGATTTTAGCCCCAGAACAACGTCAGCATACATCTGGACAAATCGACGATATGAATCATAGGCGAATCGTGGATTTTTCGAGCGAGCCGCTAAACCTACCACAGTCTGATCATTGAGTCCGAGATTGAGAACCGTGTCCATCATACCGGGCATGGATTCACGTGCACCCGAGCGAACCGAGACCAATAGCGGGTTAGCTGCATCGCCGAAACGCCGCCCGATGATATTCTCGGTTTGTTTCAAGGCATCCCCGACGGATCTATTGAGCCCATTTGGATACCGCCGTTGATGCGCATAAAAGTAACTGCACACCTCAGTCGAAAGTGTGAAACCTGGCGGCACCGGAATGCCGATTCGAGTCATTTCATGGAGCCCGGCGCCTTTGCCGCCAAGGAGCTCGCGCATACGCGCGCTACCCTGTGCTTTGCCAGCGCCAAATGAGTAAATGAGGCGATTTTTCTGCATCGGAGTGAAACCTCGCAGTCACGAACTCACCCAGAATTTCTAGGTGGGGTTTTTTTCGATTGCGGAAAACTGATCTAGGAATGCGGCTGACTTGATCTCACGATCCATCTGATACTGAATGAAGTGCAGCAAAACCATGCGCATCTCCCTGATAACTGCTGACGGTAGCAGAACGCGACTTTCGAGGTCGTTGGCGTCCGCTTGCAGTCTTGAAAGCGTGTTGGCTGCAAGGTGGCTCAACGGCAAAACTTCGCGGCGCATCGGTGAGCAAGAATTGCACATTACGCTGCCGTCAACGGGGCTAAAGTGCCATTGATTGAACTGAGCTTTATAACGAACCTGCCCACACCGTCCACAGGCGTCTAAAGCTGGTCGATAACCAGCCAGATGGAGCAGTTTGAGTTCGTAGCGAGTCAAAAACCTAGCCGAACTTCCGATTTCTTCCAGGTAGCGCAGGCCGTCGCGTAAGTGGTGAAAAACCGGCAGATTATCTTCGCGTTCACTAATTAATCCGTCGGTAATCTCGACCAGATAGGAAGCACACGAAATTCGTTCTAAACTCGACGCCAACCGTCGCAAGCTAGATAAAAGGTCAGCCCCGGCAATAAAAGCTAGATTACTATGGGCACGTTCTTGGAAATTTAAACGCACCAACGAAAATGGCTCTAGCGAATTCACAAAGCGGCGGCGAGAACGCAACGCACCTTTAGCAATTCCGCTTAGTTTTCCAAAATCCTCGGTTAAGAACGAAACAATTTTATCTGACTCGCCATAAGGCCGGGCTCGCAGTACAATGGCGTGGGTGGTTTGGCTCGAACGCATGAAGAACGGTTAATCCACAGCGGCTACGAGAAACCTAACATCTTTTGTCAATCTCGGCAACTATTTAATATAACAAGAGTTTTCATGAGGCCCAACTTGACAGAATTGCCATTCGTGATTACCTTTCCGTGAGCATTAATACAGGGAGTCAATACTAATATGTCGGATCAAGGTAGCAAAATGGAAGCGCAGATAATCGTGGAAAAGGAGAATCCCGAGGGACAGGTTAAGAGCGCCGACCAACCAGACGATATTGCCGAATTACGCTCACAATTGAATGCCAAAGTCGAAGAAGCCAAGAGCAATTATGATCGATATGTTCGCCAAGTCGCCGAGCTGGACAACTTCAAGAAACGGTCGCTCCGTGAACGCGAGGAAAACGCTCGGTATGCTAATGAAACCCTGGTCCGAGACTTACTCCCCGTTATCGACAACTTAGAACGAGCAATTGCTCATGCCGTCGGTGGCGGTAATGGGAAGCCGCTGGTCGAAGGCGTCGATATGGTCCTCAAAGGTTTTCTGGATACGTTATCAAAGCACGGAGTGCAGCCGGTTGCTGCGGTTGGATTGGCTTTCGATCCAGCGCACCATGAAGCACTCGCTCAGGTTGAAAGCACAGAGTACTCGCCGAACATCGTTGTCGAACAACATCAGAAAGGCTATCTGATGCATGATCGCCTGTTGCGTCCAGCTTTGGTAACCGTATCTAAGGGATCAATATCGCACGAGAAAAAAAACGAGAGAACCGAGGTTGAAAACGACCAACTCGATGATTAAATACCTTCCGTTCGTGTTTGATTTGACGGAGATTCTGAGGAGTAACCAAAATGGCAAAAGTTATCGGTATTGACCTTGGCACGACCAACTCCTGCGTGGCGATTATGGAAAGCGGCGACCCAAATGTGCTCGCCAACTCGGAGGGTAGCCGGACCACGCCGTCCGTTGTTGCATTTACGGACAGCGGGGAACGTTTAGTCGGACAAATTGCGCGGCGCCAGGCCATCACTAATCCAGAAAATACGATTTCGGCCGTGAAGCGCTTGATCGGCAGACGGACCGACGATCCGATGGTGCAGAAGGCCGCTAGTGTGTTGCCCTATAAAATTAAGGGCAATGACAACGGCGATGCGTGGGTAGAAATCCGTGGCAAAGGTTACAGCCCTGCGGAAATTTCTGCATTCATTCTGCAAAAAATGAAACAGACCGCTGAGGACTACCTTGGTGAAAAGGTTACGGAAGCGGTTATTACAGTGCCAGCCTATTTCAACGATAGCCAAAGGCAGGCAACCAAAGACGCTGGCCGTATTGCCGGTCTCAACGTGCTGCGCATCATCAACGAACCTACCGCGGCCTCGCTCGCCTACGGGCTAGACAAAAAGAAAGATGAGAAGATCGCTGTATTCGATCTCGGTGGCGGCACTTTCGATATTTCAATCTTAGAACTCGGTGAAGGTGTGTTTGAAGTCAAATCGACCAATGGCGATACCTTTCTCGGAGGTGAGGACTTCGACCAACGGATCATCGATTACTTGGCTGATGAATTCAAAAAAGACCAAGGCATCGATTTGCGCAAAGATCGCATGGCACTCCAACGGCTTAAAGAAGCCGGCGAAAAAGCCAAATGCGAGCTTTCCTCGTCTATGGAAACCGATATCAATTTGCCGTTCATCACCGCTGATCAGCAAGGGCCGAAACATCTTAATATGAAACTGACTCGGTCCAAACTCGAAGCGCTTTGCGCCGATTTGATAGACCGGACCGAAGGACCTTGCCGTCAAGCGTTGAAAGACGCCGCGCTAAGCGCCGGCGACATTCACGAAGTTATTTTGGTTGGCGGTATGACTCGCATGCCGGCGGTGCAGGAGCGGGTAAAAAAGATTTTCGGCAAAGAACCGCATAAAGGGGTCAATCCAGATGAAGTGGTAGCGGTCGGTGCAGCGATCCAGGGCGCGGTTCTCACCGGCGATGTCAAGGATGTACTGCTTCTGGACGTTACGCCACTATCGTTAGGCATAGAGACGCTTGGCGGCGTATTCACCAAATTAATCGATCGCAATACCACCATTCCAACTAAGAAAAGCCAAGTATTTTCGACGGCGCAGGATAATCAACAAGCGGTCTCGATTCGAGTGTTTCAGGGCGAACGTGAAATGGCCGCCGACAACAAGCTGCTGGGCCAGTTTGATCTTGTCGGGATTCCACTGGCCCCCCGTGGCATGCCCCAGATCGAAGTGACTTTCGACATTGACGCCAACGGTATCGTGCATGTCGCAGCGAAAGACTTGGGGACTGGTAAAGAGCAGTCGATTAAAATCACGGCGTCGAGCGGACTCAGTGAAGAAGAAATCAAGAAGATGGTCCGCGAAGCTGAAGCTCACGCTGACGACGACAAGAAGAAGAAAGAAACCGTAGAAGCCCGCAATCAGCTGGACTCGTTGATTTATTCCACCGAAAAGTCGCTGGCCGAATACGGCGGAGATCTTGATGCAGGAGTCAAAGAAAACATCGAAGCTGCGCTAAAGTCAGCCAAAGAAACTTTGGAAGGACAAGACGCCGCCGCGATGCGCAAGGCTGCCGAGGCGTTAGGTCAATCTTCACATAAGTTAGCGGAGGCGATGTATGCCAAGGCATCGCAGCAGCAAACAGGGCAACCGGCAGGAAGTAAAACCGATGATAAGACTGCAGACGGCGGTGGCGGCAAGAAAAAAGACGATGTTGTCGATGCCGATTTTACCGAGGTCAAAGATTAATTTCGGGGCCTAAGAAACTCACCCCAACAAAGCCCCTGCTCCGCGAATTTCGGAGCAGGGGCTTTGTTGCTCACTCCGCATGAGAATTTTCACGAGGATGACCCTTGGCTGTTGCTAAGAAAGACTACTACGAGCTACTCGGTGTAAACCGAAATGCCAGTGACGACGACTTGAAAAAGGCTTATCGGAAGTTGGCACTGCAATATCACCCCGATCGTAATCCAGACGACAAGCACGCAGAAGAGAAATTTAAGGAGATTTCCGAAGCCTATTCTGTTCTGTCCGATGCGCAGAAACGTGCTCAGTATGACCAGTTTGGCCACGCCGCGTTCGGCGATAATGGGCCCTTCGCGGGTGGCGGATTCGACTTCTCCGGGGGTTTTGAAGACGTTTTCGGTGACATTTTCGGCGAATTTTTTGGCGGCGGCGGTCGTCGTCGAGGCCACTCACGCGGTGAGGACCTTCGCTACAATCTCTCTCTAAAATTTGAAGAAGCGGTTTCTGGGACGGAAAAAAAGATCAAAATTCCACGCCATGGTCTCTGTGAAACCTGCCGTGGCAATGGCGCCAAGCCAGGAACTTCCCCGCAAACTTGTCCCACCTGCCGCGGCCGCGGCCAGGTCGCATTTCAACAGGGCTTTTTCAGCGTTTCGCGCACCTGTAATCAATGCCAAGGCCAAGGTTCGATTATCAAAGATCCCTGCGCGTCCTGTGGTGGTGCAGGACGCGTGCGTGCCATGCACACTTTGAGCGTGAAAATCCCCGCCGGAGTCGACACCGGCTCACGCTTAAAACTGCGTGGAGAAGGTGAAAATGGCCCCGTAGGTGGTACTCCTGGCGACCTCTACGTCGTCATTCAAGTTGAATCGCACCCGATCTTCGTGCGCGAGAACCTCGATATCTTATGCGACGTGCCGATCAGCTTCGTTCAAGCAGCCTTGGGTTCCGAGATCGATGTGCCAACCCTCGATGGCAAGGTAAAAATGAAGATCCCTAGCGGCACACAATCCGGTAAAGTGTTTCGTATGAAAGGCCGTGGGGTTAAGGACGTGCAGGGATTTCAACAGGGCGATCAGCATGTGCGTGTCACGGTCGAAACACCAACGCATTTGACGACTAAGCAAAAGGAGTTGCTCAAGGAATTCGCCGCCATTGGCGGCGAAGATGTCAATCCCATGTCGAAGGGCTTTTTTGATAAGATGAAGCAATTGTTTGATTAGACTTGCATCATCGAGGTCAGTTTCGCACTCCCCAGTTGGGTCAGCTGCCTTGATCCAAGGCAAATAAATCCGCCGCCGAACTCATTTTTAGTTGACCTCCCTCTTCAACGTGATTAAGTTAAGCGGTCATTTGGAGTAACTATGAGCGACGTTGAATGGAAAGTGGAGAGCCCGGATAACAAAGGAACTCAAGTCGAGATTCCCGAAGTTCTGCCACTATTGCCTATTCGCGACATCGTTATTTACCCGTACATGATGTTGCCGCTGTTCGTTGGTCGGGACATCTCGATTCGCGCTGTTGAGGAAGCACTATCACGCGATCGATTAATTTTTCTCGTGTCACAGAAGAATTCCGCCGAAGAGAATCCCGATCCAACGGACATCCACAAAGTCGGCACCATCGCGTCGATCATGCGTATGCTTAAGTTAGCCGACGGCCGGGTAAAAATTCTCGTTCAAGGTTTAGCCAAGGGCGAGGTCGACAGCTACCTGCGCGAGCGCCCGTTCTTCGAAATCAAGATTCGTAAAGTTATTGAGCCAACGTTGCCAGAGGTTCCGATCGAAGTTGAAGCGCTCATGCGCTCTGCCAAGGAGAAGATCGAGCAGATTTTGAATCTTAAGAACCTGCCACCAGAAATCGTCATGGTGACCGATAACATCAGCGATCCGGGCGTGCTCGCCGATTTGGTCGCGTCGAACCTGCGGCTAAAGATCGACGAAAGCCAGGCCATTCTCGAGGTTTTCGATCCCATCGAGCGTTTGAAAAAGGTAAACGAGCTGCTTACCCGCGAGCTGGAACTCTCCACCATGCAGGCGCGCATTCAAAACCAAGCCAAAGAAGAAATGAGCAAAACCCAGCGCGACTATTACCTGCGCGAGCAGCTCAAGCAAATCCAACAAGAGCTTGGCGAGGGCGACGAACGCGCCGAAGAAATCATTGAGGTTAAAAAACAGATCGAAAAGGCTAAGATGCCGCTCGACGTCAAGCGCGAAGCGGACAAACAGTTGCGCCGCCTGGAACAAATGCATCCCGAATCCTCGGAAGCGTCCTTGGTGCGAACTTATTTGGATTGGCTTGTCGAACTTCCGTGGAGCAAAAAAACCAAGGACAACCTCAATATCCGCAAGGCCAAGCAGGTTCTCGATGAGGATCATTATAACCTCGAGAAGATCAAAGAACGCATACTCGAATATCTCGCCGTCAACAAACTAAGGCGCAAGATCAAGGGTCCGATTCTCTGCTTCGTCGGTCCCCCGGGGGTCGGCAAGACATCTCTAGGACGCTCGATCGCCCGAGCGTTGGGGCGGAATTTTGTGCGGATTTCTCTCGGCGGAGTGCGCGATGAAGCGGAAATCCGCGGGCATCGGCGGACCTATGTCGGCGCGTTGCCGGGGCGCATTATTCAGGGCATAAAGCAATCTGGATCGAATAATCCGGTTTTCATGCTCGATGAAATCGACAAGGTCGGCGCCGATTTTCGTGGCGATCCATCGGCGGCGCTATTGGAAGTTTTGGATCCGGAACAGAATCATGCGTTCAGCGATCACTACTTGAACTTGCCTTTCGATCTATCGAACGTGTTGTTCATTTGCACGGCAAATCTGCTCGACCCGATTCCAGCCGCGCTGGCGGACCGCATGGAAGTCATTCAGCTATCGGGTTACACCAACGAGGAAAAGCTTGAAATTGCGCGCAAATATCTAATCCCACGCCAGCTCGATGACAACGGCATTGCATTCAAACGACTGGAAATTTCCGACGACGCTGTGCTGCGAATGATAGCTGAGTACACCAAGGAAGCCGGTCTGCGCAATCTCGAACGCGAATTCGCCTCGATCTGCCGTAAGGTCGCACGCAAGCTCGCTGAAGGCAAAGTTGAGTTGACCCGCGTGACAAGGGGCAATCTCCACAGTTTTCTTGGTGCGCCTAAATTCTTGCCCGAACCGGAACAGGAACACCACGAAATCGGCGTTGCCACCGGGTTGGCATGGACCACGACCGGCGGCGAGGTTCTCTACGTCGAAGCATCACTTTCGCGCGGCCGTGGCAACTTGACGCTCACAGGCCAACTCGGCGACGTGATGAAGGAGTCGGCACAGGCAGCGGTAAGCTACGCTCGTGCTCACGCCAAAACGCTGGGCATCGAAGCTGACTTTTACCAGAAGCTCGACATCCATATTCATGTCCCGGCCGGAGCTATTCCGAAAGACGGACCGTCTGCCGGTATTACGATGGCAACCGCGTTGATTTCCGCGCTAACCAAACGCCCGGTGAATCGGGATGTCGCCATGACCGGGGAAATTACGCTACGCGGCCGCGTGTTGCCGATCGGCGGTCTCAAAGAGAAATCTCTGGCAGCGTTCCGCGCGGGAATCAAAACGATTCTTATCCCCGAACGCAATGAAAAGGACCTGGACGAAATTCCCAAGCCATTGCGGCGTAAGCTCCGTTGGGTGATCGCAAAGAATATGTCCGATGTGCTTAAAGTCGCACTGATAGACCGAGTAAAGCCGATTGTAAAGTCTCGTTCAGCGGCCGAAAAAACCCGTCTTCGCGCCGGTAAAAATCGCCTAGCAAAGCGCGCCGTTCGACCGGTAACGAAAAAACCGCGGGAGCGGTCGGTTCCCTTGCGACCCTAGCGCCGCGACGAAGGTACCGCTGCACCCATCAAACTTGCCAAACGCGCTGACCTCCCTCCTCTGATGCTTCTCTAGTTAATTCATGAAACTCAGCCGTCTGGGAGAATTCGGGCTTATCGAAAGAATCAACCGTTCGGTTGCGGTCGGCCGCGGTGTCCGTTTGGGCATTGGCGATGATGCCGCTTGGGTCGATCATCCTCAGCGATCGTCGCTCGTGACCACCGATCTGCTGATCGAGGGAATACACTTCGACCTTAAATGGACTTCGCTTGCCGATCTTGGTTACAAAGCTCTCGCGGTCAATCTAAGCGATATCGCCGCGATGGGCGGTACGCCGGCTTACGTCCTGCTATCTCTCGGTATTCCAGCGAACTTTGATGTCCAACAAATTGACGAACTTTACCGCGGGATCAACGAACTGGCCAAAAAACATGGTGTTGCCATCGTCGGTGGAGACACCAACACAGCCCATGCGTTGCTGATCTCGGTTTGCCTTATCGGCCATCCGCCCGAGAAACCAATTTGTCGCAACGGTGCCCATGTCGGCGATGATGTCTATGTGACCGGCACCCTGGGCGACGCCGCACTTGCTTTGCGGCTGTTACGAGACAAACGTCGATCGCGGAGTCGAGCTGTAGCAAAATTACTCCAGCGTCATCGTCGGCCGTCGCCGCGGCTCGCCGCGGGTGCGCTCTTAGCAGAGAAAAAGCTGGCGACGGCAATGATCGATATTAGCGACGGATTGATTCAGGATTTGGGCCATATTTGCAAAGCCAGTAGTGTCGGTGCAATTGTCGAGCGAGACAAACTGCCAGTTTCGATGCCCTTTCGCGCGCTGGCGGGTAAAATCGGGCTGCACTACGCCTTGAGTGGAGGCGAAGACTACGAACTGCTTTTCTGTGCGGCGCGCCAGAAAAGAAAGCAAATCGAAAGCCTCGGCAAGCAACCCGGGGTTCCCATCTCCCGAATTGGTGTCTGCGTGCCGTTCACCAACGGCGTTCGAGTGATTGACGCTACCGGGCGGGAAGTCCCAGTCAAAACCCATGGCCACGACCATTTCAGGAAACAGTCTCCTG
>DASSGE010000948.1:0-2741 GCA_035693605.1 Binatia bacterium | reverse complement strand
CGATCAATCGCCGGGTTTTCACTTTCAGCGTGGCAATCAGTTTTACGAACGGGGCGACGTGCTTCGCTCCATTGAAGCGTATCGCCGCTGCGTGGCGCTCCAACCGGAGTTTCCCAACGTTCGGTATAATCTCGGAGTCGCGCTTGGAGAAGCTGGCCTGTATGCGGAAGCTGAGCAAATCTTGCGACAAGTCATCGATGCCGAGCCCGACCGTGCCGAGGCTTATAATAGTTTGGGGTTCGTGGCGATGCGGCAGTGCCAGACCGATGAGGCTATCGCACACTTCGACCGGGCGATTGCCCTGGCGCCGAGCTATGCTAACGCGCATCGTAACTTGGGAATGGCTTTATTGCAGCGCGGGGACTTTAGGCGCGGCTTCGAAGAGTACGAATGGCGCAATGCCGAGGCGCGGATGCGCCAGACCTTCGGGCCGCATCCGCAATGGCACGGCGAGCCAATCCCTAACAAGAACTTACTCGTTTACTGTGAGCAAGGCGCCGGCGATGTGATTCAATTTGCGCGATTTCTGCCGCACGCGGCTCTATGCTGCAAGAAGCTAATCGTTGCTTGCCAGCGCGACTTGATCCCGATCCTGACGACGATCACAGGAGTTGCGGAAATACGTGAAGCGAATACCGTCGGTCTAACGCAATTCGATGTCTATTCTCCTCTGCTCAGTTTGCCCAGAGTATTTGGCACTACGCTGGAATCGGTTCCAGCCGGAATCCCCTACGTAGACATCGAGGTGATCCGCCGGCGGAATAAAGCTGTGACGCTGCCACAATCTAGCAATCATTACATGAAGGTGGGTATCGTGTGGGGCGGCGATCCCAACAACCGAGTGGATCGTTTTCGCTCCTGCTCTTTGGCCCTGATGCTGCCGCTGCTCAAAGTGCCAGGCATCGAGTTTTTTAGTTTGCAAAAAGGTGAACGGGCGCGCGAGCTAAATGACTTACCATCGGGTGTGCGAGTTTATGACTGTGGTCAGCAAATAGATGATTTTGGAGACCTCGCACTCGCTCTATCACAACTTGATCTCACGATTACAGTGGACACGGCGGTCGTGCATTTGGCTGGCGCCCTGGGCCTGCCAGTGTGGACGCTCTTGGCCTATGCCTCGGATTGGCGTTGGTTATCGCGAACCGATCGGTCGCGTTGGTATCCGACCATGAGACTATTTCGCCAGACGCGCGAAGGTGATTGGGCAGAAGTGGTGAATCGCGTTGCCGGGGCAATACGTCAACAGCAACAGTGGAGGTGATGTATGAAATGGGGCGAACAGCGTTGGCCGCAGATGAAGGCCTTGGACCGATCGAAAATCGTGACGATTTTGCCGACTGGATCGATGGAGCAGCATGGGCCACACTTGCCGCTGCAGGTCGATCATTATATCGCCAATCGCATCGCCGAGGATCTGGAAACGCGCATGCCGGAGATCCTCACATTGCCGCCAGTGTGGGCGGGGACTTCGGGCCATCACATGGATTTTCCCGGCACGATTACTCTGCGGCCGCGCGTATTCATCGATCTATTGCGCGATATTTGCACCTGCATGCATGCTCATGGGTTTCGCCGAATGATTTTGCTAAACGGCCACGGCGGCAACCGCGCCAGTTTGCAGGTATTGGGCCAGGAGCTCTATGCGGAAATGGGATTTTCAATCAACGTGATCGTTTATTGGGATTTGGTGCCGGAGCTGGTCAAGTCGTTAAAGAAATCGAAATCCAAAGGCATGGGCCACTCGGGCGAATTGGAAACGTCGCTGATGCTTTACCTGGCGCCGCAGTTAGTCGATTTAAGCGCCGTGCCCAACGGCTTTCGTTCGGATCAGCAGCAGCACAGCCGATTCATTTCCGGCGAAGGAATCACCCGCTACGTCAATATCAAGGAACACTCCGAGATCGGCGTCGACGGTTTCCCCGCCGCGGCGAGCGCCACGGATGGCGAATTATTTTATCAAACAGTGCTGACCGAATTGGCAAAGGTCGTACGTGACTTGCAGCAAGAAGCTTAGTTAGAACGACGAGCCCGGCTGCGAGAGAAAATACAATTCCTCCGGCGTCGATGTTCGGCCAAGGATGCGATTGCGGTGCGGGAAGCGGCCGAAGCGCGCGACCACGTCGCGATGCAGAATGGCAAAATTTAAATAGCTCTCGAAAATCTCCTGCTGGTCCGGATCGACGCTCGGCAGGAGTTCTCTGAACATGGCCACCGATCGCTCCTGGTCCTCCAACCGTTCCGAATGTTCCAGAGGCAGATAGAAGAAAACCCGCTCAATCGGCCGCAACCGGCGGTCGACGCTAGATTCGATACCGTCGAGACTCCATTCCAATGCTCGTGTGTCGAAGGCGAACGCCTGCGGTGAATCGCGATAGATGTTGCGGGGTAACTGATCGGTCAAAATAATCAATGCCAGCCGGCCGCGCGGTTCAATGAGCCAGGAGTTGAGCCTACCATCGCCGGCGAGCTGGACGCTGCTCTCGAAGCGCTGGCGAATTTCTCGGTCGACCTCATTATTCTTCGACCACCACAGCGCGGCGCGGTCTTTTGCGAGCACTGCTTGGTCGGGATTGGCGCCGAACCAATAAGTCAGGATCGTTTCGCTGTCGATCATAGCTCATCCAATCGCGCCGCTTGATTTGAAGACTCCGTAGCCGCGGAGACTTCGATGTCTGGAGACTTTAATGATTCAGCAAAGCTTTCAGCTGGCTAAAAAAATCGCCGATGGCGCCATTATGGAC
>DASSGE010000947.1:0-7183 GCA_035693605.1 Binatia bacterium | reverse complement strand
CAGACGCCGGACGCACGGCGAGCCAGCCGATTTTCGCAACTTTTGCTTGCGCGAATGTTGGTTCAGGGTTCAAGGGGTTCAAGAGTTCAAGGGTCAGAAAAAGAAATCCGACCAAGATCCGATTGAACCTTTGAACTTTTGAACCGATGTTTTCCCCCGTGCGTCATGAATCACCTCAAGGTTATGTTGCAGATCGCGCGGGCTATGAATACCGTGGAGTCTAGGCTGAGTGCAATGGAGAATTCTTATTGTCGCCTGCATTTACTTGATCACCTTAGTCGCCCGAATTACTACCATCGGTGGAATTGTCACGCTAAGTCTTTATAAGAGTCCGAGAATTGCTTCGAAGCTATCTCTTTCAAGCGTTGACTCCCCAATCCAAAATCAAAAATCGAAAATCCAAAATAGTTGGTGCTAGTTCCCCAACACCCACTTCATGCGCTCGATCACGTCTTTCGGTTGGTTGATGACTTCCTTAGCTAGGGCTTCGAGTTCGGCGCCGGTATGGGGGTCGACTTCCCAGCCGCGCTTGGCGGCTTCGGCGAGGAGATCGGGATCTTTCATCGATTTGTCGTAGGCGTCGCGTAAAGTTTTTAGCAGCTCCGGCGGTAGCCGCGGCGGGCCGGCGATGGGGCGGCCGAGATTGGCGGCGGTCAACACCACTTTGGCGAGCCGGCGGCTGGCTTCTGGGGTTTTGTACTGCTGCATCAGTTCGCCGAGCGTCGGCGTGTCTTTCAAGCGCGAGTCGCGCTTGTCGCCGGTCTGGACGACGACGCGAACGAAACCGGTTCTATGCCAGCGTTTGTAGGGCTCGCGGCCAAAGTAGGTTGCGATCAGCGGTGTCCAGCAAATGATTTCGTTACGTTCAACAGCGAGATCGATTTCCGAGCCACCCTGATAGCCGGTCACCTGGGTGGTTTTGATGCCGAGAGTGTCTTCGAGCAGGCGGGGAAAATAGTGAGCGGTGGTGCCGCCACCGGTGCTGCCGCATTTGGGCGGCTCCTTGGCGTTGCGCAAATCGTCGATGGTTTTAAACGGCGAGTCGGCGCGGATGTAATGCAGCGCGTCGTTTTTCTCCGGCGAGCCGATCCAGCTGTACCTGGTCCAATCAAACTTGCTTTCCGGCTTGCCGACCAGTTGTTCGAAATAGAGCGCCGGGTTGAAAGCACCGATGGTCAGTCCATCGGGCTTGGCCATTCCGTAGATAAAATTTCCGGCAACCAAACCGCCGGCGCCCGGCAGATTTTGCACGACCACAGTTGGATGGCCTGGAATATGTTTACCGATATGCTGCGCCAGCAGGCGTGCCCACAGATCGTAGCCGCCGCCGGATGCGGAACCGACGATAATCTTTAGGGTCTTGCCTTGATAAAAGGGCGGCGTCTGTGCCGCCGCTGGTTCAAGGTTCAAGGGGTTCAAGAGTTCAAGGACAGAAAGGATTAAGAGGCCGAGAGCTTTGAACGCTTGAACCCTTGAACTCTTGAACGGGCTTGGCATTTTTTATTCCCGCCCCAACACCCACTTCATGCGCTCGATAATTTCTTTGGGCTGAGACATGACTTCTTTCGACAACGCTTGCAGCTCTTCGCCGTGGGTCGCGTCGACCTCCCAGTTTTGTTTGGCGGCTTCGGCGAGCAGCTCGGGATCGGCAATCGCTTTGGCGTAGGCATCGCGCAGAATCTTCACCCGTTCGGCTGGGACGCCCGGTCCGGTGCCGACGGGGCGGCCTAAGGTGGCGGCGGTGAGAATGACTTTGGCGAGACGGCGGGCGGGCTCGGGCGATTTATACTGTTGCATCAACTCATTCAGCGTCGGCGTGTCTTTCAGCCGGGGGTCACGTTTGGCGCCGGTCTGGACCATGACGCGGACATAGCCCGATTTATGCCAACGCCGGTACGGCTCGCGGCCGAAGTAGGTGGCCAACAGCGGCGACCAACAAAACACCTCGCCACGTTCGATGGCGAGCTCGATGTCCGGCGCGCCGGGATAGCCGCTGACGACCTGGGTCTTGATGCCGAGGGTTTCTTCGAGCAGGCGCGGAATGTAATGGCCGGTGCTGCCCGTGCCCGTGCTGCCGCATTTGGGCGGCTCCTTGGCATTGCGCCAGTCCTCAATGGTTTTAAACGGAGTATCGGCGCGCATGTAGGAAACGATGTCGTTTTTTTCCGGCGAACCGATCCAGTTGAACTTGGCCCAATCGAACTTAACCTCCGAGCGTCCGACCAATTGATCGAAATAAAGCGCCGGGTTCACCGCGCCGAGCGTCAAACCGTCGGGTTTGGCGACGCCATAGACGTAGTTGGCGCCGATAATATTGCCCGCGCCAGGCATGTTCTGAACGACGATAGTCGGATTTCCCGGAATGTATTTGCCGAGGTAGCGTGCCGCCAGCCGCGCCCAGAGATCGTAACCGCCGCCGGCGGTAGACGCGACAACCATGGTAATGGTCTTGCCTTTATAAAAATTCGCTTGCGCGAATGTTGGTTCAAGGCTCAAAGGGTTTAAGAGTTCAAAGGTCAGAAAAAGAACGGCGAGAATCATCCGATTGAAACCTTGAACCTTTGAACCCTTGAACGGTTTTTTCATCTTTAGTTTCCAAGTACCCATTTCATTCTGTCGATGACTTCTTTGGGCTGCTCCATCACTTCCTTGGCCAGCTTTTCCATTTCTTCGCCGGTGAGCGGCTCGATGTCCCAGCGCTGGCGTTTGGTCTCGGCGATGAGTTCAGGATCCTTCAGAGTTTTTTGATAAGCCTCGCGCAGCAGTTTGATGCGCTCAGGCGGCGTGCCCGGAGTCACGGCGATAGGCCGGCCGAGGGTCGCCGCGACAAGAATTACGCGGGTGAGGCGTTTGCCGGCGTCGGGAGTCTTGTACTGATCCATGAGTTCGTAAATCGTCGGCACATCGGCCAGGCGCGGGTCGCGCTTGGTGCCGAATTGCACGACGACGCGCACATAGCCCTTCTTCTGCCAACTGATATAAGGCTCGCGGCCGAAATAGGTCGCCACCAGCGGCGACCAGCAGTGCACCTCGCCGCGCTCGACGGCTAAATCGATTTCAGAGCCCCCGGGATAGCCGGCGACAACCGTGTGTTTGGTGCCCAGCACTTCGTCGAGCAGCCGCGGAATATAAAAGCCAGTCGTGCCCGTACCCGAGCTGCCGCAGCGCGGTGGCTCTTTCGACTTGCGAATATCTTCGATGGACTTGTACGGCGAATCGGCGCGCATGTAGTGGATGATATCGTTTTGCTCGGGCGAGCCGATCCAGGGAATCTTGGCGAAATCGAACTGCACTTCTTTGCGGCCGACGAGCTGGTCGAAGTAGATCGCCGGCAACAGCGCACCGAGAGTCAAGCCATCGGGCTTGGCGACATTGTACAGATAATTGGTCGCGACGATCGAGGCGGCACCGGGCATGTTCTGCACCAAAATTGTCGGGTTACCCGGAATGTACTTGCCGTAGTGGCGCGCCAAGACCCGCGCCCATAAATCGTAACCGCCGCCGGTCGATGACCCGATGACGATACGAACCGTTTTGCCTTGGTAGAAAGGCGGCGTCTGCGCCGCCGCTGGTTCAAGGTTCGAAAGGTTCAATAGTTCAAGGCTCAGAAAAAGAACGCCGGCGACAATCCGCTTGAACCCTTGAACCTGTGAACTCTTGAACAGCGTCCTCATCTCTTGGTCACTTCCCTATCAGCCCTTTAACTTTCTCGACAATGTCCGGGGTCGCGGTCATGACTTCTTTGGCGAGAGCTTGCAATTCCTCGCCCGTCGCCGGATCGATGTCGAGGCGGCGTTTCTTTGCCTCGGCCAGCAGCTCCGGGTCGTTGATCGTCTTGTTAAAAGCATCGCGAATAATTTTGACACGATCCGCGGGAACTCCGGGAGGGAAGACCAGTGGCCGGCCGAATTCGTCCGATGCGAGAACGACTTTGGCGAGCTTCTTGGTTTCTTCGGCGGTTTTGTATTTTTCCGCTAATTCGTTGAACAACGGCACGTTCTTGATTCTTTCGTCGCGCTTGCTGCCAGTCTGATACAGCACATTGACGAAATTCTTCTTGCGCCAGGTAATGAACGGTTCACGGGCGAAAAACGCGTTGACCGTGAATGCGCGGCACTGCACTTCGCCCCGTTCGACCGCCAAATCGATATCTTGCCCGGCGACATAGCCGGAGACGACGTCGAACTTCGTGCCAAATGCCTGCTCGAGGAGTTTAGGCATATAATAGGCAGACGACGTAACGCCGGTGGCGCCGCACTTGGGCGGAGTCGACGCAGTGCGTACATCTTCGATAGTTTTATACGGCGTGTCTGCACGCATATACATGAGGCTGTTGGAGTTGATCGTGCTGCCGATCCAAATGAATTTGGTCCAGTCGAATTTGACTTCGGGTCGCTTGGCCAACTGTTCGAAATAAAGCGCAGGATATGTGGCACCGAAGGTCAAGCCGTCCGGTTTCGCGACATTGTATATTTGATTGGTGCCGATCAGGCCGGCGGCTCCCGGCACGTTTTGGATGATGATATTGGGATTGCCGGGAATGTGCTTGGGCATGAATTCCGCCACCAGCCGTGGATATAGGTCGTAAACATCGCCTGCTTTGGTGCTGACGATGATCGTGATGGTCTTGCCCTGATAGAAAGGCGTCTGAGCAAAGAGCTCGGTCGATAAAAAAAACATTGTCAGGACTATTAGGGCTGATTGGACGAATTTTATTCTTCTCATGTTGCCTTCTCCTTTGATCATTTGACTTAATGCATTCACGTTCCCAATAGTTTTTTCATGCGTTCGATGACGTCCGGCGGTTGGGTCATGATCTCTTTGCCGAGGCTCTCCAATTCCTCACCGGAAACCGGATCGAGGTCGAGCCTCTTCTTTTTGGCATCTTCTAAGAGATCCGGATCGTTGATGGTTTTCATGAACGCCTCGCGCAGGATCTTAACGCGATCCGGTGGAATCCCCGGCGTGCCGATGATCGGTCGGCCAATCTCGTTGGCGGCCAAAATCACCGCCGCCAAGCGCCGGTTCGCTTCGGCGGTCTTATGTTGGTCCATGAGTTCCTGGAGAGAAGGTACGTCGGGCAGCTTGTCGTCGCGTTTTTTGCCGGTCTGCACGATGACGCGGACAAAACCTTTCTTGCGCCATGTCGTGAACGGCTCGCGGGCGAAAAAGGCTGCGATGGTAAAGGCGCGGCATTGGACTTCGCCGCGCTCGACGGCGAGGTCGACGTCCGTGCCGGAGTTGTAGCCGAGGACGACATTGAATTTCGCGCCAATGGTTTCTTCCAGAAGCTTCGGCAAGTAGTAGGCCGACGATGCGGTGCCTTCGGCCCCGCATTTAGGCGGCACAGCGGCTTTGCGGATGTCTTCGATGGTTTTATAGGGAGTGTCGCTGCGCATGTAGAGCAAGTGGTGTGACACCGTGGTGTTGCCGATCCAGGTGAATTTTTTCCAGTCGAACTGGACTTCCTTGCGGCCCACCAATTGATCGAAATAGAGTGCCGGTTGGATCGAACCGATGGTCAAACCGTCGGGCTTGGCGACTGTGTAGATATAGTTGGCCGCCACCATGGAGGCGACCCCGGGCATGTTCTGCACGATGACATTGGGATTGCCGGGAATATACTTGCCGATGAATTGCGCGACCATGCGGGCATAGAGATCATAGACGCTGCCGGCCGGAGTGCCGGCAACGAGTCGGATGGTCTTGTCTCGGTAAAAGGGGGTTTGGCTGTAACCGGGACAAGGCCAGAATAACAGAGCGAGTAAAATCGAGATGCTTCGTAGCATGAACGGACCCCCATAATAGATTGCCGAACGGCTATTGCCGCCCGCTAATCGTAACTAGATAGATTCACGGGCTTGGCCCGCTCACGCTGGTTCCCCGTTAGTCGCCCAAGAGCTTACGCATGCGCGCGACGATGTCCGGCGGAGTGACCATGACTTCTTTTGCCAGCGTCTCCATTTCATCCCACTTGGTCGGATCGATTTCCAGCCGGCGCTTTTCCGCTTCGGCCAGGAAGGCCGGGTCGACGACCGTCTTATCGAACGCCTCGCGCAAGATCTTGATCCGATCCGCCGGCACACCCGGCGGGGCGACGATGGGCCGTCCCAAATCCCCCGAGGCGAGGATCACCTTCGCCAGGGTCCGTCCGGCCGCGCTGGTTTTGGACTTATCCATCAGCTCATAGATCGTCGGCGAATCCTTGATCCGCGCGTCGCGTTGGCTGCCGGTTTGTACCAACACGTTTGTGAAATTCCGTTTGCGCCAGGAGATAAACGGCTCGCGGGCGTAGTACGCGGTAATCGTAAATGCCCGGCACTGGAGTTCGCCGCGTTCCACCGCGAGATCGATATCCTGTCCCGACACGTAACCGGACACGATATCGAACTTGGTGCCGAGTACTTCCTCCAAGAGCTTAGGTATGTAGTACCCGGCCGAAGCTATACCGGTGGAGCCGCACTTGGGCGCCGTGGTCGCCTTGCGAACGTCTTCCATCGACTTGTACGGCGTGTCCGCGCGCATGTAGAGCAGCTGGTTCGATTTGACTGGACTGCCGAGCCACTGCCATTTCGCCCAGTCGTATTTCACTTCGGGTCGCTTGATCAGCTGATCGAAATAAAGCGCTGGATAGATGGCCGCGAGTGAAAGTCCGTCGGGCTTGGCGGTGTTGTAAACCTGGTTGGCGGCAATCAAGGAAGCCGCTCCCGGGATATTTTGCACGATGATGTTGGGACTGCCGGGTATATGCTTGGGCATGTATTCGGCCAGCAGTCGCGGATACAGATCATAGACATCGCCGGCTTTGGTGCCGGCGGCGATGGTAATGGTTTTGCCTTGATAGAAGGGCGTTTGTGCTAAAAGAGTTGAACTCCAGGCAAGAACGGCCAGTCCAACGAGAGTTGAAAACATAAAGTTTCTTCCTTCCCGCCGATAATTTCGCCGGAGCATATCCCTCAAGGCCGCTGCGACGCAACCACCTTGAGGGATCATCGCCCCGCGGATTAATCTTATTTGCCGCCCAATAGTTTCTGCATGCGCTGCACGACGTCGGGGGATGCTGCCATCACTTCTTTGGCCAGAGATTCCATTTCGGCACCACTCTCCGGGTCCATTTCCAGCCGCCGTTTTTCCGCAGCCGCCAAGAGCTCGGGATCCTTTACCGCCTTATCGAAAGCGTCAC
>DASSGE010000946.1:0-2058 GCA_035693605.1 Binatia bacterium | reverse complement strand
CTCAGAATCGCGTGAACCTGGGCCACGGAAAGCCAGGCATCGGGTGCGTAGTACAGCAGATAGGACGAGAGAATCACCAGCGGCCATCGCAAACGGATGACCGTTTCTTTCTGGGCGACGCCAAAAATTAAGTCCGCATTCCACGACCGCTTCTTGTACGCCAGGTCAGCGCTGTGTTTGGTTTGTATAGTCACTGTCGTTGCTCTTGAGACGAACCTGAGCTCTCACCCAGTCTCAACAGCACATCACGTGCCACCACATTAAAGCCGGATTGCAGGACTCTATCGGCAAAACTGTCTTGAAATGTTAATGACTTGACCACTCCTGGACAGAGCGCTTCGCTAGTTACGCCATTAACCGTCGAACAATTTATACTGCAGGGGCACAAAAATGTCGAAAGTTACCTTCATTCCCCCGCAAGGACAAAAATGTTCAATGTATGGAGGATCCGCCAGACAGTGTGGCTGCTTGCTTAACCGGCAGTCGCGGCTAGCTTGAGCTTTGCTTGGGACGCGCGCACCGCGCGCAGGATGTCGGCATAACCGGCACAGCGGCAAAGATTACCAGCGAGATATTCACGAATCTCTTCATCGCTCGGATCGGGATTTTCAGCAAGCAAAGCCTTGACCGAGAGCACAAACCCCGGTGTGCAGTAGGCGCACTGCAAAGCGCGCTCTTCCACCCACGCTTGCTGGATCGGATGGAGCGAATCGCCGTCACTCAATCCTTCCAACGTGAGTATCTCATGTTCAGCGGCGCGCGCCGCCAGGAGTAAACAAGCGCTCACGGGTTTACCGTCGAGCAAAACAGTACAAGTGCCGCAGGCGCTGACGCCACAAGATTCGCGCACGCTCCAGAGTTTGAATCGCTCGCGCAGAACGTCCAAAAGAGTATCGGCGTCGTCAATGACTAGCGAGACATCCCGCTGGTTGAGCCGTAAGTTAATTTTGCGTTTCATGACATTAGTCCCGGGAAATTTTGACGCCGTTTTTGTCGGCCAAAGCGCGCAACACTCTCTCTGGCGTAATCGGCAGGTCGCGAATGCGCACGCCGACGGCGTCTTCGATCGCGTTGGCAATCGCCGGTGCTACTGTTAAAGCGCCTGTCTCGCCAGCCCCCTTGGCACCGAAGGGCCCGTCCTCATGTGGCACCTGGACGACGATCGGGCGCACCCATTGCGGCATGTCTTTGATGGAGGCGACTTGGTAGTCAAGCAACGAGCCGTTGATTAGCTGACCCTCGTCGAAGATCATCTCTTCGAACATGGTTAAACCTAGATGCATCAGCGCGGCGCCCTGGAGTTGCTGCTCGCAATGACGCGGATTGATCGCTGTGCCGGTATCTCCCACGCTATACAATTGCAGCACCGTCACTTGTCCGGTTTCGGTATCGACCTCGACTTCGGCGGATGTCGCCGATGGAAACCAATATTCGGTACACTTTTCCGACTGGCCGGTTTCCGGGTCCATATGGGCGGCGGTCGGTTGGCAGACCGCCTCGGCGGCCAGCGTCGTGCCGAGACTGCCGAACTTGGCCAGGAAAATCTCCCCCACGCTCATACCGCGCTCTTCCAAACCGCGAACATAGATGCGCCCTTTTCCCGCGGTGAGATCTTCCGGATCCACTTCCAGTTTCGCCGCGACAACGTCGCATAACTGCGCTTTCACCTTTGCTGCTGCCAAGCGCACCGCGTTGCCCATATGATAGGTCGAACGGCTCCCGGCCGTGATGGTATCGTAGGGGGTGACGTCGGTGTCAGGTTGAACGATATGAACACGATCCGCACTGATTCCCAACTCCTCGGCAACGATCTGACTCATCGTCGTTTCCGAGCCTTGCCCCATCTCGACCGTACTGCTCAAAACATTGGCGCTGCCATCGGCATTGAGAATTACGATGGCGCCGGAAATCGACGGCGTCAGCACCGCCTTTACACCGGCGGCGATGCCTCGGCCGCGTTGCTTTACGCCGCTCCGGGCCTCTTTCGGTTTCGACCAATCGATGGCTTGAGCCGCTTGGCGGATCGCTTCTTTTATCCCGAATGAGCGCACCACCGTG
>DASSGE010000945.1:0-3548 GCA_035693605.1 Binatia bacterium | reverse complement strand
GCGCCGGAACCTGGGCTTCTTACCCCCTTTATTTTCAGGGTGTTTCAAGCCTCTGGAGGAAACTTGAAAAAAACGCCCCCCAGTCAACAGTGACCCGTGAACGTCAGGGCGCCACGATCAAGCAGCTTTACAAAGGCAAAGTGGCGGGCGATGAAATCAAATTCACTCGCGCCACCGAGGGCGGACAAGGTAACCGGCCTCCCATCGAATTCACCGCTAAAAAAGCGAAATAACAAGGAGGCTGCAAGATGCAACCTCAAGGACAAGAGCAACCTCCCGTTGGGATCATTTTCGACTGCGGATTGGGCGCCAGCATTGACGAGGTTTTGGCGTTGGCGTTGCTCTATGGTCTCGACAGTAAGAGCGAAGCGCGCGTCATTTCTCTCAGCGTCAGCAAGCCCAATCTGAAGGCCGCCGCGCTCTGTGAGGCCATCGCGCGTTTTTATGGTGGGGCATCGAGTGGGGCGTTCGGAGCGGTCGGACGGACTATGCCGGTCGGACTCGCCGATGAAGGCAAGTCGCCGGAGGATACGCCGATGCTTACCGTCCCGCTCTCCAGGCGGAATGGAGAGGGCGCGCCGCTCTACAGCCACGGCATCGAGAAACTCACCGACACAGCCGAGGTCAGGGCGTTGATCCGGAACGCACTCACACAGCAGCCCGATCAAAACTCCGTCGTCGTCCTGACCGGGCCTGCGACCAACCTCGCCAGAACGCTTAACCTGCCCGGCGTCAAGGATCTGATTGCGCGCAAAGCGCAATTCCTGTCGGTGGCGGGCGGGGCTTACCCTGACGGCCCGCCGCAGTTCAATATCAAGGCCGACATCGCGGCGGCGAGGAAGCTTTTTGCCGAGTGGCCTACGCCCATCGTTGCTACGGGCGACGAGATCGGCGCGTCGCTGCTCTTTCCCGCGTCAAGCATCGAAAAGGATTTCGCGTGGTCGCCTGCTCATCCCGTCGTCGACGCTTATCGCGCTTACAAGCCGATGCCATACGACGCGCCGACATGCGCTATGGCGGCGTTGCTCTATGCCATCCGCCCTCAGGAAGGCTATTTCAAACTGTCCGAGCCGGGAACGATCAGCGTGCTCGACGACGGCCGCACGAAATTCACCCCGTCGCCGGAAGGCAAGCATCGTTACCTGATCCTCGATCCTGAGCAGAAGGAACGCGTCATCAAGACCTACACGGAGATCGCCAGCGCGAAACCGGCGCCGAGGCAACCGCGACGCCGGCAGCAACAACAGCAGCAACAGCAGCAGACCCCGCCAAAGCCGCCTACCCCCAAGCCGCAGCAGAATTGAAAACCTCCACTCAATTTTTTTATTGAGACCTCTATGAAGCTCGAACCACGTTATTTGCTGATTGTTTTCCTTATCTTCATTGCCGCCGCTGTTGCCGTGGGGGTGTGGGGAATACTTTACGGGTGGCCGCCCGTCATACGAAACCATTATTACTGGGAATTGGTCGGCGACTTTCAGCGCGCCCAAAGTAAAGCTGAGATACAGGACGGCGATGAAAAAGGCGGATGGGATTTTCGGATTCAGATACCTGGAAGTACCACGACCGCTCAGGTACAGGCGCCTTCAAGTGTGGGAATTGCAACAATCAAATATAGTGATGAAGGCGCTACGCGCAACTTATATGAATACGCTGACTATACCAGCCCCGAGGGAATCAGAATCGCGGAGAACATTCTTTATGTACAGTGGGTGAACCCACTTTTCGGGCCCAGGCATTGGATTCTCGCTTACGATCTGGTTGGTCGTCGTGAAATCACGAGGCGTCGGATTGATCCCGGTGATCTGGGATGGTCTCCCTGAGTTTGTAACCTGCACCCACCTTGAACCGTCTCTGTAAATGGCATCCGCCAACATCGTTTTCCATTTACTGATTGACAACCAACCTGAAACGACTCGATGCGTTCGCATCCACTTGCGGTTGCGGACGGCGTCTCAACCTTAGGAGAGAACCATGAAACGTTTCGCTCTATCCATTGCGCTGGCGGCTTTTGCGTTCAGCCTGTTCATTCAGGGCGCGGACGCCGCCAAATGGACTTCGGGGATGAACGAGGGTAAGCCCGAGTTCAAATCGATGGGGCCGCTGGCCTTCGGTCCCGACGGCGTTCTGTTCGTCGCCGACACCAAAGCGGCGGCGATTGTGGCCATCGCCACTGGCGACACCAAGCCGGCCGCGAACGCCAAACCGCTCAAGGTCGAAGCGATCAATCAAAAGGTCGCCGCGTTGCTCGGCGCGAGCGCCGATCAGATTCTGATCAATGACCTGGCGATCAACCCGATTTCGCGCAACGCCTATCTGGCCGTATCTCGCGGTCGCGGCGCCGACGCCGTTCCCGTGCTGGTTCGCGTCAAAGCCGACGGCCAACCGGAAGTCGTTTCGCTCGACAAGGTGAAATTCTCGCGCGCCGAACTGCCCGATCCGCCGGCCGACGCGACGGTCGGAGAAAGCAATCGCCAGAGGAATCCGCGCCTTGAATCGATCACCGATATCGGATTCCTCGACGGACGCCTCTTCATTGCCGGACTGGCTAATGAGGAATTCGCTTCGACGCTGCGCGCGATTCCGTTCCCTTTCAAGACCGTCACAAGTGGAACCGCCGTCGAGATCTATCACGGCGCCCACGGACAATTTGAAACGCGCGCGCCAGTGCGAACCTTCACGACTTTCAAGGTCGGCAAGGAAGATCACCTGCTGGCCGCTTACACCTGCACGCCGCTCGTTCAGTTCCCGATCAGCGATCTGAAACCCGGCGCCAAGATCAGAGGCAAGACCATCGCCGAGCTTGGCAACCGCAATCGCCCGCTCGATATGATCGTCTACGAGAAGGACGGCAAGACCTACCTGTTGATGGCCAACAACAGCCGCGGAGTGATGAAGATCACCACCGAGCAGATCGACAAGGCCGAGAGCATCACCGAGCGCGTGGCTGACAAGAAGGGATTGCCTTACGAAACCATCGCAAGCTGGACCGGCGTTGACCATCTCGACCGCTTCGACGCCAATCACGTCGTCGTGCTTCGCCGCGCCGAAGGCGGCTCGCTCAACCTCGAATCGCTGCCTTTGCCGTAACGATGATGCGAAGACATATCGCAACAAGACAGAGGGACAACGGGACAAAGAGGCGAAAGTGGTTCTTACCGCTCATTCTTCTTTGTTCCATTGTCCCTTTGTTCCTTTGCGTTGAAAAAAACCGATCCATTGCCGCTTCGCAGGATCAGGTCTCGATTCGCTGGACGTCTGATCCGGCGAATCCATACAAGGTCGCCGTCGAGGTCTACGGTCTGAGCGCGGATGCGATCAAACGATTGCGGCGGTCGAAGCCGGCCTTGGCCCAATGGCGGCGCCTGCTCTCAGTTTACGCCGGGCAGGAAGAGCAGGCCGGCGCTTCGGACTTGCCTCCGATGGCGGGCGTCTATCGCATCGAATCGAACGCGCTGCGCTTCGAGCCGCAGTTCCCGCTGGAGCCGGGGCTTGCGTACTGCGCCGTATTTCGCCCCGATCAACTGCGGGGCGGAAGCAGGGCGGCG
>DASSGE010000944.1:0-6028 GCA_035693605.1 Binatia bacterium | reverse complement strand
AACTCGATCGTCGACAAACTGGTGCGCGAAGGATTCATCGAGCAGGGCCTACAAAAATCGCTGATCGCTACGAGCCGGCTACTGTGATCTGAACAAGCGGAAGCGGAATTTCCAAGCGCGCTGTTATCGCCGGCTTGACGCCCCGATCTCACTCGCCATATAAATAGCGCTGTCGATTCATCCGGAGCGAATCGCTGCGCAGAGGGTCATCTCTAACCGCTTCAACCATTTGGAGGATTCATGCCGAACAACTACGTCGATGCCGACGGCCATGTCATGGAAGATGCCGAGGATATTCTCAGTTTCGTCAAGGCGCCCTACAACAATCGCGGCACGCGAAATTGGATTCCGAGCTTGGATCATTTTCACACCCCGGCCGATGGCACGCCACGCACACCGGGCACTTTCGATCCCAACACCGGGCCGGAACAGTGGCTGCAATTTCTCGACAAAACCGGGACCGAATACACCGTCCTCTATCCAACCGCGGGATTGGCATACGGCAATGTCGCTTATCCGACCTGGGCGCTGGCGTACGCCCAGGCATACAACGATTATATTCATGCACGCTATCTAAAGCGCAGCTCCAAGTTTCAAGCCGTCTCGCTGATCCCCATGCAAAACGTTCCCGATGCCGTCAGCGAGCTGCGCCGCTCGGTCAAGGAGCTGGGCTTCATGGGTGCGATGATCCCGTCCAACGGTCTGACCCGCCATGTCAGCCACCAGGAATACTGGCCGATCTACGAAGAGGCGGAAAAACTCAACTGCGTCATGGCGGTGCATGGCGGCAGTTACATCAAATTGGGCTTCAACAGCTACACGGTTTTTCCCGCCACCCGTGCGCTCGGCATGCCGTTCCCGCTCGCCATCGCCATGACCGGCATGATGGTCGACGGTGTCTTCGACCGTTTTCCCAAGCTGCGCGTCGGCTTCATGGAAGGGGGCACGGCGTGGATACCGCTGGTCATCGACCGGCTCGAGCGCGAGCTGGAATACGGCGGCTTGAAACTCAAACGCCATCCCATCGATTATTTTAAAGACGACCGGATTTTCGTCGGCTGCGAGGGCAACGAGAAAGCGCTCGCCTACGCCATCGATCGCGTCGGTCCCAATCCTTTTATGTTCGCATCGGATTTCCCCCATGAAATTTCCATGAGCAACTGCATGGAGGAGATTGACGAAGTTTTGGAACGCGACGATCTCAAGAGAGAGCATAAGACGGCGATCCTCGGTGACAATGCCCGGCGTTTCTACGGCCGGTGAGAATGGACGAGCCGCCTTTTGAATAACGCAAATTGCCGCATCTGTCATTCCGAGGCAAAGCCGAGGAATCTCGTCTTTTGGATTGCTAGAACGTAACGAGATCTCTCGCTCCGTTCGGGATGACAGAAACAATAACACTACTGCATTGACAACAGGTTCCTGAGAAAGATGCAGAGGAGGTTGCCATGTTCGCACACATTAAACACGCCGCCATTTACACTCAGAATCCCCAGAACGCCATCGCCTTTTACGAGAAAATTATCGGCATGAAACGCATCACCACCGCAGTGACCGAAAATAATCGCGGTCACATCAGCGATGGATTGATCGGACTCGCGGTCTTGGCGCGCCGACCCGGCATTCCCGCGGGACTGGATCATTTCGGCTTCGAAGTCGACGACGTCGACACCGCCCGCCTGCGCATAAAAAAGCGTTACCCCCAAGCGATCATAACCAAAGGGTTGGAGCGAGTGCCCTTCGCGTTGTTTCGCAGCCACGACCCAGCCGGTGCTCAGTTCGACATCTCCGAGCGCACCGACCCAAAGGTCAGAGAAGGCTACAAAGAATCCGGCTGGGAGCAAGCGCGGCAATTCAATCATGTCGTGATCCGGGCTCATGAGCCGGCGGTGGTTGCCGATTTCTACCAAGATGTGTTCGAACTTTTCGCAATCAAAGAACCGCCTTTGGGCGAGACGATTTGTTTGAGTGACGGCAGGGTGCGTCTGCTGATCCAACCGACCAACGACAACTCTTACATGAGCATGCGCCAGGGTCTCGATCATATCGGGTATAAAGTCGAAAGTATCGAGCAAACTAAAAAAGACCTGGAGCAATTAGCCGCCACTACCCCGGCATCGGCGCCAAGAGACATCGCCGGCGGCATCTTCGGCCACCTCACCAAGCGCGACATGGACGGCTGCAAGATCGGCCGGTACGCGACCGCCGATCCCGACGGCGTGTTGTTGGATTTTTCGGAGGCTTAGCAACGCGCGTGGCTGGCACAAAAACGTTCATCCCGCTGCTGCTCGTCAGCGCTCTGATCGGCGCCGTCCCGGCGCCGGCGCAAAAGCTCACCCCGATTCACATTGGCGTGCCGACCAATACCGTGACTTGGTTTCCGCTCTACGTCGCTTGGAAGAAGGGAATCTTCCAAGAATATGGCATCGAGCTATTGCCGGTTACCATGTCGGTGCGCGCCTCTCTTGGAGCTCTGGCGTCGCGCCATGTCTCTTATATTACCCCGCTCGGCTCATCGATGACAGCAATCGCCAATGGTCTCCCGGCCAAAGTGATCATGATCTTCGCCGTGCGCTCGCACCATGTGTTAGTCGCCAAACGCGACATCGCCAGCCCGAGTGCGCTCCGCGGCCGCGGTGTCGCCATCAGCCAGCCGGGCGGCACCGTTCATCGGCAGTTTTTGAAAATACTCGAGCATTACAGAGTTGACGCCAAAAGCGTTAACATGATCAACCTGGGCGAGATGCCGGCCCGTGCTCTTGCTCTTAAAGCCAATACCATCGATGCGGCGATGTTGAGCGTGCCCTACGATTTGTTCATGGAGAAAGACGGCTTTCGGCCGATCGCTTACATGAAAGACATCGCCGAGTTTCCGCTGCTCGGCCTGATCGCGCACGACGAACGTCTGCGCGAAAAACCTGACGAAGTTAGAAAAGTTCTTGCCGCCGCGCTCAAAGGCATCGGCTATACCAAGAATCATCGCGAAGAGGTATTGCCACTGCTCAAACAATTCGCCGGCCTGCCTGACATCGAGATGAGCAGAAAAACCTTTGACGTCATTAAAGACATTTGGCCCGACAACGGCATCCCGTCGAATTCCGGTCTAAATACCGTCATCACTATGGCCGATGTGCCGGCAAATTATCCCGCCGACAAGCTAGTCGATTGGTCGCGGGTCAGTGAGGCTGCTGCGTCTTTGAAAATCCGTTAGAATGAAATATCTATTGATGGCCATGCAACGCAAATCATAGTTCAGAGGGAAACGCTATGGCGGAAACAATCTTGGATGCGGACTCCCATGTCAGCGAGCCATTGAATCTCTGGCAGGAACGGCTGCCGCAAAAATATCGCGGCATCGCGCCTCATATGGAGACCCAATATCACGGCCAGCCCGGCGCCTGGTGGCATATCGAAACGGACCGCCAGCCGCATAACGTCATCTTGGGTTTCGGCGCCAACAAATCGACGGAAGAACTGCAAAAGCTCCTGGAGAGCTTCTCCTACGCCGGCGCCCATCGGGGCGGGTGGGACCCGGTGCAGCGGCTCAAGGATATGGATCAAGACGGCGTTGCCGGCGATGTGCTCTACACGACGCTTGGGTTTCGCATGTTTTGGATCAAAGACGCGGGTTTTCAGCGCGCCTGCTTCCAGGTCTACAACGACTGGCTCGCCGAGTTCTGCGCCCACTCGCCCAAACGATTCAAAGGACTGGCGCTGATCTCGCTGTACGAGCCGCAGCAGGCAGCAAAAGATTTAGCCGAGTGCGCGAAAAAAGGCCTCGCCGGGGCGATCATTTGGGCGTCACCGCCAGATGACCTGCCGTTTCATTCGGAAAGCTACGATCCTTTCTGGGCCGCGGCACAAGATCTCAAAATGCCGCTGAGCCTGCATGAGTTCGCCGGCTTTAAATGGGTCGATTGGGATTCCAACTCAAAGAAACGTACCGTCGCCCAGGCAATCAATTCCCACGAAGTCGAGCAGACCTTTGCAACCTTGATCATATCCGGTGTGCTCGAGCGCTTTCCTGATCTCAAAGTTGTCTCGGCTGAGCTCAACTGTGGCTGGCTGCCGTTTTTTCTGCATCGCATCGACGAGCGTTTCGATCATCGCGGCATCCGCTTCCGCGGCACACCGTTCCAAACCAAGCTGACGCTCAAGCCCAGCGAGTATTTTCGCCGGCAGCTTTATGCGACGTTTATCGACGACACTTTCGGCTTGGCCCAGCGGCAAAACATCGGCGTGGAAAATATCATGTGGTCTTCCGACTTCCCCCATAGCGCGACGTTCTGGCCCAAGTCGCGGGAAAAAATTGCCGCCGATTTCGCCGGCATCGGCGCCGAAGATCGTCAGAAAATTCTTTGTAAGAACACCGCCGAACTTTACGGATTCGAACTCGTATAAGTTGAATCTACAGCGGTCTACGGGTTAAGAATTAATAATGGATTGAAGTACACACCGAGCTGCTTCGGCACCAGAAGGAGAACAGAGATGGCCTACACGATGATTTCCGCCGACGATCATATTGATTTGGGATACCTGCCGCGCGACTTATGGACCGAGCGCATGCCCGAATCACTGCGCGACCGCGCGCCGCATGTCGAAGACCGCGGCGACAAAGGTGAATATTGGGTATGCGACGGCGACACCTGGGCTGAACATCGCGGCGAGCGGTGGTTCGCTCGGTCGAGCCGCACCTGGCTCGCGCTCGACCGCGGCGGCGTCGGCGAAGCTTATCGACCCACCACCGCTGAAAAACGGCTGGCCGATATGGACCGCGACGGTGTCGAAGCCTCGCTGCTGTTTCCGCCGATCATTGCCATGCAAGTGGGCGACGCCGAGCTGCGCAATGCCACCGTGCGCGCGTATAACGATTGGGCTTACGAATTTGGTAAAAGCGCCCCCAAACGCTTCTACCCCGTGGCAATGTTATCGACTGTCGACGCCGAAGCGGCGCGCGACGAAGTCATCCGCGTCGCCAAACTGGGCTTCAAAGAAGCCAACTTCTTGGTCAATGACGTCACCCTGGAGATGAGCTTGAAGGCGTGGGATTGCTTCTGGTCCGCCGCCGAGGAAGCCGGCATCGTGGTGTCGTATCATGCCGGCGGTAGCGTACAGACCAGCACGGTGCGTGCCACCATCGATGCGATAAAAAAGCCCGGCGAACACCAGGGCGTATTTGACATGGGCCTCACCAACGGAGCCACCTCGTTCTTCAATCCCTTTGTCAACATGATCAACTTCGGCACCCTGGAACGCCATCCGAATCTGAAATTCTGCCTCGCCGAATCGGCCATCGGTTGGATCCCCTTCGTCGTCCAGGAAATGGACTACCGCTACAAGCGCCAATTCGAGCGACGCAAAGCCGCGGAAATTCCGCTCAAGAATATGCCGAGCGAGATCTTCAAACGGCAAGTCTGGGCAACGTTTCAAACGGATTTTGTCGGCCTACACCTGACTGAGTTTTTCGGCGACGGCCATATCATGTGGGGCTCGGACTATCCTCATCCCGACAGCACCTGGCCGTTTTCCCAAGAAATCATCGCCAAAGACTCGAACCATCTGCCGTCGGACGTCAAGAAAAAAGTTTACTACGACAATGCCAAGGCGCTGTACGGTCTCTGATCGACACGCATGAGCGCCCAGCGGCGAAGGGTGACTCACGTAGAATCGACACGTACTCCGCTCTCTAATTAGATTTCCAACGAATGTTGCCTAGGGAGTCAATGCCAGCCGATCATGGAGCCGTTCAGTCCTATGATCGAGCGGCGTTGATCATTCTCTGCGGGATCTTGTTGTTATGGGCCCAGCTGAGCAACCTCATTTTTAGTGCCAACTTTCAGCAGTACCGCTATCTCGCTGAATCGTTTCTGGCCGGTCGGCTGGACTTTCTCGAGATCACCGGTACGAGCTGGGGCGACAGTGCCCCGTATCGCAACGCCTACTACTGGCCGCTCGGCATACTTCCCGCGCTTATCATGACCCCATTTGTATGGCTATGGCGTTGGTTTGGGGCGGGCTTTCAGCAGGG
>DASSGE010000943.1:0-3086 GCA_035693605.1 Binatia bacterium | reverse complement strand
AGTGGGCTTTGGCAGATGATTTCGCCGACCTCGCCGACTTCGACTGGTTTGCCGGCATCATCGACTATGCGTAATTCGACGCACCACACCGGCCGCCCCGCCGAGTTCGCCTTTGACGCTGCATCGCCAGGTTTGGAAATCGCCATCTGACCGGAATCGGTCGACGCGTAGGTCCGGTAGATGTTTGGCGTGAGATTTTTTTGCAGCGACTCCAACACCGCCGGGTGAACTTTACCGCCGGTGATCGCCAAGCAGCGTAGCGAACTGGTGTCATATTTCTTCGTTTCGAGAACATGCAGCATGCGCTCGCACATCACCGGCACCGCGCCGACGTAAGTGACTTTGTCGCGCTCGATGGTCCGGAGCACTTCTTCGGCATCGAAGCGCTCGTGCAGAATCATCGTGCCGCCGTAGTAAATGATCCCGAGGGTAAAAGAGCGCCCGGCGTTGAAATAAATCGGCGACGAGAGAATAGCGATATCATGGGCGCCGAGACCTTTTTCGATGGCGTTGTTGATGCAGTGAAAAACGAAGGTCCGCTGGGTCGCCAGACAGCCTTTGGGAAATCCGGTGGTTCCTGACGTGAGCATCACCGCGAACGGATCGTCTTCACTGACCTGAATGTCCGGCTCCTCGGCGCTCTGGCCGTCGAGCAGACCGCTGTAAGTCAAATCGGCCGACAGCGAGATCGCTTTGATCGAGCCGAGATTCTTCAATTCTTTGGCCTTGGCAAACTCATCGACGCAGTCTTCCTGCAGAATGATAAAGCGCGGCTCCAGCGCCGCGACGACCGAACCGAGCTCAAGCGCCTTCCATTTCACATCGAGCGGGATCGCCAGCGCGCCGATCTTGGCGGTGGCAAAAATTATTTCAAGATGCTCGATACGATTGCCGACCGACAAAGCCACGCCATCGCCGCGCTTTACGCCGATGGCAAGCAACCCGCGCGCGAGCCGATTCACCCGCGCATTGAGTTCGGCATAAGTCGTCTGGCGAAACTTGTCCCGCGCCGCAATCTTGAGCGGAAACTTCCAAGCGTTACGGCGCAAACCGTCGCCCATTAACAATGGAACACTGGTGCCCATAGTGATGTACTTTCGAACCTGTGAATTCGCGCAAATATTTTCGCTTCGTCGATACGCGTTCAAAGGTTCAAAAGTTCAAGGTTCAACGTCCGAAACCCCGAACCGCTATGAAACCAAGGTACGCTCCGATGCCAACCCTTGAACTCTTGAACCTTGAACGCTCGTTATCTCCCTTTCCAATTCGCCGGCCGCTTTTCGACGAAGGCGCGCGGACCTTCCTTAGCGTCCTCGGTTTGCATGATCATGCTTTGCAAGTCCGATTCGTAGCGAATCCCTTGTTCGAGGGGCATGTCGAGGCCTTTGTAGATCGCCTCCTTAATATAGCGCAGCGCCAGCGGCGCGCCTTTAAGAAACGACTGCGCCATTTTTTCGCCCGCAGGGATCAAATAATTATACGGGACTACTTGATTGACCAAACCGATGCGGTGGCACTCCACCGCGTCGTACAATTCGCCGGACAGGCAAATCTCCAGAGCTTTGGGCAAGCCGACCAGCCGCGGAAGCCGCTGCGTGCCGCCGGAGCCCGACATAAAGCCCAATCGCACCTCGCTTACGCCCAGCCTTGCGCCTTCCGCCGCGATGCGAATGTCGCAAGCCAAGCTCATCAATAATCCCGTGCCGACGGTGTAGCCATGCACCAGGGCGATGGTGATCTTGTTCATCGCCGCGATCGCCGGCGCCGGCGTGCCGGGGATGGCATTGTATTTTTCCTGGCGCGCCACCAGCGGCGACACCGGTTCCACCGTTGCGGATTCATTGGCGCGCGCCCGGTCTTTGATATCGCCGCCGACCGAAAACGCCCGCTCGCCGTTGGCCTTGAAGATCACCACTTGAACGTCGGGATCGTCCTCGGCGGCGCGGCAGTAGCCGACGATCGCCTTCACCATGTCGCGGTTCACTGCATTCAACGACTCCGGCCGGTTGAGCGTGATCCAGGCGATCTTGTCTTTAACCTCGTAGAGAATTTTTTCGTCTGCCATTGGTTACCTCGGTGTAGTTCGTTGCTTAAAATAAGACTTGTCGACACTTCGTACGACCTGGGCGCGAGGCTGAGGCGTGAGGCGCGAGTAGGAGATCGTGTCGCGGATCATGCCGCGCTTCCTACCATTGCCTATTGCCTGATACCTATTTGCCGATTAATCAATCTGAATCACGCCTCAAGCCTCGCGCCTCATGCCTATTTGACTATTTTATCCGCCCGCGCTAGCACATTCGCCGGCACTGTCAGGCCGATCTGTTTGGCGGCGTTGAGATTTACGATCAGCTCGAATTTTGCCGGCCTTTGCACCGGCAGATCGGCGGGCTTGGTGCCCTTGAGAGTCCGATCGACGTACTCCGCGACGCGTCCTAACCGATCGAGCGCATCATCAGCGTAGCTCACAAGACCACCATTGCGTATAGCCTCAGCAACGGTATACATCGCCGGCAGCCGGTTTTTGACCGCTAAATTGGCGATCTGCGCCGTGTGAGTGGCAATACCGCCGACGCTGATCACAACTAAAGCGTTCACGCGTTCCGTCACCGCGCTCTTAAACGCCCGTTCGATCTTAGCGGCATCCGGATCGGGGGCTTCCAAGACTTGAAGCCGTAGGCCCAACGCCGGCGCAACCGACTGGCTTTCTCGAACATGTCCCGCGGCAGCGGTCTGTCCTCCTGAAGACAAAAGTGCCACGCGCGTTGCATTGGGAACAATCTCTTTGAGCAATTCGAGCCGCTTACCGGCCAAGTCGGAACCTATGTTGGTAAACCCCGTGACGTTTCCACCAGGGCGCGCCAAGCTCGCCACCAACCCTTGTTGAACCGGATCGTCATCGGCGTTGGCCATGACGATGGGAATCGTACTCGTGGCTTGCTTTAACAGCCGGGTCAGCCCAACGCCTCCTGCGACTATGCAGTCCACTCTAAGATTAACAAGTTCGGTAACCAGACCGGAATATCGATCGCGTTCTCCCTTAGTAAATCGCCACTCGATATTCAGGTTCTGCCCTTCTGTGTAACCGA
>DASSGE010000942.1:0-5853 GCA_035693605.1 Binatia bacterium | reverse complement strand
TATTTCGACGACAGCCGCATTCGTGGTCGCAGGCGCCGGCGTCACTGTCGCCAAGCATGGTAATCGTTCCGTGTCGAGCCAAAGCGGTAGCGCCGACGTTTTGGGCGCGCTAGGCGTCAAAGTCGATGCGCCAAAGGAGCGTGTCGAGCAGTGTATCGCGACGATCGGCATCGGGTTTTTGTTCGCGCCGCTGCTCCATGAAGCGATGAAGTACGCTGTGCAGCCGCGCCGCGATATCGGTATTCGCACTATCTTTAATTTACTCGGTCCGCTGACCAATCCGGCCATGGCCACTTATCAATTGATCGGTATCTATAGCGCCGACTTGGTCGCTATGGTGGCCAACGTGCTGAAAAATCTTGGTAGCGCCAGGGCAATGGTCGTGCATGGACTCGAGGGCTTGGACGAAATCTCACTGTGCGGGCCGACCAAAGTAGCCGAGCTGCGCGACGGTGGCGTCAAAGAATTCCAAATCGAGCCCGAACAGTATGGCTTTAAACGCTGCCCATTGGCTGCCCTGCACGGCGGCAGCGCCGCGGAGAGCGCCGTGATTGTCCGCGCCATCCTCGACGGCAAGAACGGCGCGCCACGCGACGTGGTCCTGTTGAACGGCGGTGCGGCGCTTTACGTCAGCGGCCGCGCCGCCAGTCTACAGGACGGCATCAAGCTAGCCGCAGAATCCATCGATAGCGGCAAGGCACGCGGGAAACTCCAGCAGCTGGTCGAGTTGACCAACGCCGCGTAGTTGTTCCATGTCTGAAATCCTGGCCACCATCGCGGCGCATGTGCGCGAAGTCGTTGCAGTGCGCCAGCGCGAACTGCCACTCTCGGGTCTTCGCGAGCGCTTGCTATTCGTCGCACCGACGCGCGGTTTCGCCAAGGCTCTGTCCGATGCTGGACGGCACATTGTCGCCGAGGTCAAGAAAGCTTCGCCGTCCAAGGGATTGATTCGCGCCGACTTCGATCCAGTGGCGATTGCTAAAGATTACGCCGCCCATGGCGCGAGTGCGATCTCGGTATTGACCGAGGAGCGTTTTTTCCAGGGCGACTTGGCGTATCTTGAACAGATTCACGGAAGTGTGACGGTGCCGCTCTTGCGCAAGGATTTCATGCTCGATCCCTATCAGATTGTCGAGGCGAAGAGCTGCGGAGCCGACGCTGTGCTCTTCATCGCGGCGCTGCTCGATGGCCAACTCCTGAGCGAGCTACGGCATCAGGCTACTGAGCTGCAAATGGACTCGCTGGTGGAAGTACATTCGGAAAAAGAGCTCGAAGCGGGTTTGAGAGCCGGTGCCCAGTTGATCGGCATCAACAACCGCAATCTGAAAACCTTTGCCGTGGACTTGGCGATCACCGAACGCTTGGCGCCGCTTGTGCCGGCAGGCCTGCCGGCAGTCTGTGAAAGCGGTATCGATAGTATCGAGCAGATCCGCCGAGTCGAAAAACTCGGCATCCACGCGTTTTTGATCGGCGAGTCGCTCATGCGTGCGCCCTCGCCAGGTGTCAAGCTCGGCGAATTGCTGAACGGCTGAGAGTGCTTTGCCGATGGCGGTCAAAATCAAGGTTTGCGGGATTACCAATCTCCAAGACGCCGAGAAGTCGCTGGAGCTGGGCGCGGATATATTGGGATTCAATTTCTATCCACCGAGTCCGCGTCGCATCACGCCGGAAGCGGCGAGACAAATTCTCGAGCGCTTGCCGGCCGGGGTCTTCAACGTCGCGCTGTTTGTTAACGAGCCTAAAACGCGGGTCGATGAAGTGCTAGCCGCCAGCCGATTGCCGGAGGGGCGGCAAGGTTATCGCGGCCTGCAGTTCCATGGCGAGGAAGACGGCGCTTACTGTCAAGGTTGGAATTTGCAGGTGATCAAGGCGTTTCGCCTCAAGGACCAGGCTTCGCTCGGTGCCTTGAAAGGTTTCCCGGCGGACTACTATTTGCTCGATTCCTTTTCCTCTGGGTACGGCGGCTCGGGGCAGATGTTTCCTTGGGAATGGCTCGATGGGATCGATGCGACGAATATTCTCCTTTCGGGCGGGCTGCGGGTCGACAATGTCACAGAGGCGATCCGCAGGATTCAACCATTCGGTGTCGATGTGTGCAGCGGCGTAGAAGCGCGCCCGGGTATCAAAGATTATGGCAAACTCAAGGAATTTATCGATGCTGCCAAACGTGCCTGACCGGCGCGGCCATTTCGGGCCTTACGGTGGACGTTATGTGGCCGAAACCCTTATGCCCGCGCTAACTGAATTGGAGCGCGGCTATGCCCAAGTTCGCCGAGATGGCGGATTCAAACGTGAACTTGCCTATTACCTAAAGGAGTATGTCGGCCGGGAGACACCGCTCTATTTCGCCGAAAGAATGACCCGAAGTCTTAATGGTGCGACCGTCTATCTCAAGCGTGAAGACCTCTGCCATACCGGTGCGCATAAGATCAATAACACCATGGGACAGATACTCCTAGCGCGACATATGGGCAAACGGCGCATCATCGCCGAGACCGGCGCCGGACAACATGGTGTGGCCACTGCTACGGTGGCGGCACGCTTCGGCATGGAGTGTGAAATTTTCATGGGGAAAGAAGATGTTCAGCGCCAGTCGCTCAATGTCTTTCGCATGAAACTCCTGGGCGCCAAGGTGCGCGTGGTGGATTCAGGCAGTCAGACGCTCAAAGACGCGATGAATGAAGCGCTACGCGATTGGGTGACCAACGTGCGCACTACCTATTATCTGATTGGTTCAGTGGCCGGGCCGCACCCTTATCCGATGATGGTGCGGGATTTTCAATCGGTCATCGGTCGTGAGGCACGCCGGCAGATTCTGCAAAAAGAAGGGCGGCTGCCCGATTTTCTAGTCGCGTGCGTCGGCGGCGGCAGCAACTCTATGGGACTCTTTTATCCGTTCATTAAAGATCGCCAGGTTAAGATGCTCGGGGTCGAAGCTGCCGGCCTCGGACTGAGGTCCGGTAAACACTCGGCGACGATCCAGCGCGGCGACGTGGGAGTCTTACATGGCAGCAAGAGCTACCTGCTGCAAGACGACAAGGGCCAAGTTCGGGAAACCCATTCGGTCGCGGCGGGCTTGGATTATCCCGGAGTCGGCCCCGAACTGAGTTACTTACGTGACCGTGGCCGGGTGCACTTCGATTCGGCGACCGACGAGGAGGCGATCGCGTCGATCAGGTTTCTTGCCGAGGTCGAAGGGATTATTCCCGCCCTGGAAAGCGCCCATGCTATTGCCGTCGTGCGGCGCCTGGCACCCAAACTGAAAAAACGTCAAATCATCATTATTAACCTGTCCGGGCGGGGTGATAAAGATATGATCACCGTCGGCGCCTACCTCGGAGCGAAATTGTAGGAATTGTTCACGGGTTCAACGGTTCAAATGTTCAAGGTTGCGGGAAACGGAAACAACCAGTGGACGAATGAACCTTGAGCGGTTGAACGACTGGTTTGAAATTGCTTATGAGCCGTATCCAGAAAACATTCGCTGCCTTGAAACAACGCGGCGAAGCTGCGCTGATTCCGTTTATCACCGCGGGCGACCCCGATTTAGTCACAACGCTTAAAATCATGCGCGCATTGGAAAAGGGCGGCGCCGATGTCATCGAGTTAGGTATTCCGTTTTCCGATCCCTCGGCTGATGGTCCGACGATTCAGCGTTCGTCGGAACGTGCGTTGAAAAATCCGCTATCCTTACAGGCAATTTTCCGGTTGGTGCGCGAGTTCCGACGTAATTCCGAACTGCCGATCATTCTGTTCGGTTATTACAATCCATTTTTTCGCTTCGGTCTCGACAAGTTTGCCCATCGAGCGGCGCAAGCTGGCGCCGACGGGGTGCTGTGCGTCGACCTACCACCGGAAGAGAGCGGCGAGCTGAAAAATTGCACTGATCGCTGCGATTTAGACGTTATTTTTCTCCTCTCGCCGACCAGTGGGGCGGATCGGCGACGCTTGGTTGCGCGCCAAGGGCGCGGCTTTATTTATTATGTGTCGGTCACCGGTGTTACCGGAGCGCGGCAATCTTTCGATAGCGATTTGCGCCGCCAGGTGGCTCAGGTAGGCAAAACGACAGCATTGCCCGTCGGTGTCGGCTTCGGCATTTCAACGCCAAAGCAAGCCGCGTGGATCGCCGAGTTCGCCGACGCTGCTGTGGTCGGCAGTGCTTTGGTGCAACGTATCGAACAGGGAAAAAGCAAATCCGCCAAGGTGAAGCAAGCCGGGGAATTCGTCGCCCAGCTCAAACGGGCCATGAACCGGGCACGCAAGAAAAGCTAGTCGCCCAAAATGCGCCAAATCCGCTGATAGGTGCGGGACCTGCCAAGCCGCATGGCCAGCTATTCTGAAACTCTTGATCGGATCTACAACCTACGCGGTGGGCTCATTGACCTGCGCCTCGACCGAGTCGCCGGAACGTTAAAACTATTTGGTCACCCGGAGAGAAAATTCCCGTCCATTCACATTGCCGGCACGAACGGCAAAGGTTCGACCTCGGCGATCCTCCAGCGGATTCTTTCGGTCGCTGGCTACCGCACGGCCTTGTATACCTCGCCGCATTTGGTGTCGTTTACCGAGCGGATCAAGATCGGTGATGAAGAAATTACCGAGGACGAAGTGGTCGCGATCGCCGACGAGATTTGGCAGCGCACATCCAGTGCAGCGATCGCATTGACCTACTTTGAAGTGGTGACGGTGATGGGATTTATTTACTTCGCTCGGCACTCAAGCGATCTTGCCATTGTCGAGGTTGGCCTTGGCGGTCGTTATGACGCGACCAATGTTATTACCCCGCTAGTTTCACTGATCACGACTATCTCCAAAGATCACGAGGCATTTCTCGGTACTGACCTCGTGGCGATCGCCGGCGAAAAAGCCGGCATTATCAAGCCCGGTATACCGGTGGTTTGTGGCCCGCTCAACGCCGAAGTTACGGAAGTGTTTCGCCGAAGTGCCGAAGAACTGGGCTCGAAAGCCTATTTCTTTGGCGCAGATTTTGTTTTTTTCTTGAAAAATGAAGGGGTTTTCGACTATAGAGGATTAAAACATCATTATTCCGATTTAACGCTTCGATTACGTGGATTGCATCAATGTTATAACGCTTCGGTTGCGCTAGCAGGTTTAGAAATCGTTCAAGATAGATTCCCGGTAACCGACAACGCGGTCCGCGCCGGTTTGGCAACTGTTCTTTGGCCGGGAAGGTTGGAACTGATGTTGGAGCGGCCGACAGTTGTCATCGACGGCGCACATAACGGTGAAGGAATTCAGGCGCTGGTTGAAGCGCTCAAGATTTATCGCGGCCGCAGGATCAAGTTGCTATTCGCCGCGATGTCGGACAAAGACTGGCGGCTTATGTTGAGCCGCTTTGACGGCTTGGTATCGGAAGTGATGTTCACGAAGGTGGCAATGGAACGAAGCGCCGATCCGGACGAGTTGGCGAAAGTCTTTGCTGGCAAAATTGCGACGCGAAGTCACCCAGACTCGAGAGCGGCGCTGCGATTGTTGATTGACGAATCCGCGCTCGACGATGTTATCGTAGTAGCGGGCTCGCTTTATCTTATCGGCGAAATTCGCCCGCTGCTGCTAGAAATGGCTAAAGCTCGACCCAAGTTCGCTGGCTGAAACGCAGTTATCGGCACGACACCCAATGATTTTCCAATTGATTTGTATAGCGATCGCCGCGCTGGTTGGATTGGCGTCGTGGACCTCGAATGTGAGCGGGGCCCAGGCGGCGCAACCGGGGGAAGCAATCCCGCGGCGGTAATTAATCTACAGGCCGACAAGTTGTCCTCCAGTGACAGTGGCAACCAGATTGAGGCCACTGGCAATGTTGAGATTAAACGCGAAGACACTACTCTCAAG
>DASSGE010000941.1:0-4800 GCA_035693605.1 Binatia bacterium | reverse complement strand
CATCGCACAGACGAAGATAACGGATTTGAGTTAAGCTTGCGGCCGCGCGGTTTTGACGAATACGTCGGCCAAGAGCGCGTCAAAGAAAATCTCAAAGTCGCCATCGCTGCGGCGCGGGCGCGCGGCGATGTGCTCGATCATATTCTATTCCATGGCCCTCCGGGACTCGGCAAAACCTCGATCGCCTATATCATTGCACGCGAAATGGGCGTCAACATCAAGGCTACCTCGGGGCCGATCATTGAGAGGGCCGGCGATCTGGCGGCGCTTTTGACTAATCTGGACGAAGGCGATGTCCTTTTCATCGACGAAATTCATCGTCTCAATCATGTGGTCGAAGAGGTGCTGTATCCGGCCATGGAGGACTATGAGATCGACATCATGGTCGGCCAAGGTCCGGCGGCCAAATCGATAAAGTTGCCGCTGAAAAAATTCACCTTGATCGGCGCCACCACACGTTCGGGCTTGTTGACTTCGCCGCTGCGCGACCGCTTCGGCCAGAGTTTTCGGCTCGATTTTTATGACCCGGTCTCCTTGGCGCGCATCCTCAAGCGCTCGGCGGCAATTCTGAGCGTCGAGCAGGACGAGGACGGCATTGCCGAGATCGCCAGCCGCTCGCGCGGTACGCCGCGCATTGCCAATCGCCTGCTGCGCCGGGTGCGCGACTACGCGCAGGTGAAAAGCGACGGCAAAATCACCAAGCCGGTTACTGTAGAGGCACTGCGGATGCTTGAGGTCGACTGTCTCGGTCTCGACAAGATGGATACCATGTTGCTCCTGACCATGATCGATAAGTTCTCCGGCGGTCCGGTGGGAGTGGAGACGTTGGCGGCCGCCATCGGCGAAGAGAAGGACACGATTGAAGATGTGTACGAGCCGTTTTTGATTCAAGCCGGGTTCATTCAGCGGACACCGCGCGGCAGGGTGGCCACCGGACTGGCGTATGAACATTTTGGCCGGCAGCCTAGCGGCGCCAAACCGGCCGCCGGGAAAGCTCAGCCGGATTTGTTCGAATAAACCGGTGCGCGCTAAAAACTTGAGTGGAACACCATGAGCGGATTGGGCAAGACGCTAATCTCTTTTGGCATTGTGCTTGTGATCGTGGGAGTATTGGTGTCGTTGTCCGACAAGTTGCCGTGGCTCGGTCATTTGCCGGGCGATATCCATATCCAACGTGGACGCTTCAGCTTCTATTTTCCGCTGACCACCTGCATTATTGTGAGCATCTTAATTTCACTTGTTGCGTACTGGTTCAAACGTTAGACTTGTCGCAAGAGCCTTACCGTTAATTGGACCGCGCCGATGGAATCACCAAGCCTAACCCCTAGCCACGAAGCAAGCATCAAAGCTGAAGAAGCCAAGCGGCGCAAGCGCGAGGGTATCGTCATCGCGGTGGCGGCGCTAATGGTGGCGGCGCTGATCTTCTTCGAGGTGCAGTCGCCGGACATTTCGCTGGAAAATTCTCTTGGCAGCAACATCGTTTTCTTCTTCATCATCAATATCAATATCATTTTGCTAGTGCTGCTAGTCTTTCTGGTGGTGCGCAATCTAGTCAAGTTGGTATTCGAGCGACGGCGGAGGTTGCTTGGGTCGCGTCTGCAGTCGCGCCTGGTATTGGCGTTCGTCGCCTTATCGATCGTGCCGAGTCTATTACTCTTCGCCATCGCTGGAGGCCTATTGACCCATTCCTTCGACCGTTGGTTCGACGCCAAGGTGGAAAGCGCGCTGCAAGGCTCTCTGGAAATCGGTCAAACTTATTACCAAAATTCGGCTAATAACGCGATGTTTTTCGCGCGCAAGTTAAGCGAGAAAATCACCGAAGACAAACTGTTTGAGACCGCCCGGTTGACCGAATTGCGCCGGCTGGTGGCGGAAAAACAGCGTGAATATAACCTTGGTACCGTGGAAATCTACTCGGCGGAAAGCGAAGCGATAGTCGCCGTGAGCGCTAAGTCAAAAAGCGCCGGCATAGACTTGAAGCCCGACGGTGAGTTCCTGGCCCGCGCCTTGCGCGGCGTCGGCGTGACTTGGACCCAGCCGCTCGGTGAAGGCGACGTGATTCGCGGTGGCGCGCCGATTTTTGGCCCGCAGAAGCGCATCGTCGGCGTCGCAGTGGTCGACTATCATGTGCCCAAGAGTTTGACCAACCGCGCGAAACAAATTTCCGAGTCATACGAGCAGTACAAGTACTTAACCTTTCTCAAGGCGCCGGTTAAGAACAGCTATATCTTGACGCTTTTCTTGATCACGCTAGTCATCATGTTTTCGGCGACCTGGTGGGGTTTTTATCTTTCCAAGGGCATCACCGTGCCGATTCAAAAACTCGCTGAGGGCACACATGAGGTCGCTCAGGGCAATTGGGATTACAAAATAGAAACCAGCGGCGACGATGAAATCGGAGTTTTGGTCCAGTCATTTAATCAGATGACCGGAGACTTAAAGCAAATAACCCTGGAGCTCGAACGGCGCGGCAAAGTGGTGCAAACTTTGTTGGCCAATATTGCCGCCGGCGTCGTGTCGGTGGATCCAGCGGGAAAGATTACCACGTGGAACAAGGCAGCCGAGCAGATGCTCGGGGTGAAGTCCGAGCAGGTGCTGGCGAAGAACTATCGCGAGGTCTTGCAGTCGGAGCCTTTGCGGGTGGTCGCCGAAATCATCGACAGTGTCGAAGATCGAGAAAAAATTGAACGTGAAATCAAGATCGCACAGCATGAGCAGCAACTGACGGCGGTGGTGACGGCGGCGACCTTGCGGGACGACGACGGTTCGGCGTTGGGAGTCATGGTTTTTCTCGAGGACATTACACAAATTCAGAAGGTGCAGCGCATGGAGGCCTGGCGTGAGGTGGCGCGGCGGATCGCCCACGAAATCAAGAACCCCCTGACGCCGATTCAACTTTCAGCGGAGCGGTTGCGCAAGCGCTACGCCAGCCTGCTCGGCGGCGACGGCGGCATCTTGGACAAGTGCACGACGACGATCATCCAGCAGGTCGAAGAACTCAAAAGCCTGGTTAACGAGTTTTCCCAGTTTGCCCGGCTGCCGTCGGCGAAGCTGGCAACCCACGACCTCAATGAAATCGTCAATGAAGCACTTTTTCTTTTCAATGAAGGACACAAAGGTATACAATTTCAATTCAAGCCGGGCGTGATTCCGACGTTGGATTTAGATCGTGATCAGATCAAGCGGGTACTGATCAATCTGCTCGACAACGCGGTCGCGGCAGTATCAAACAACGGCGAGGTCAAACTGTCGACGCTTTACGATCGTGGCCGCGGTGTGGTGACCTTGGAAGTGACCGACAACGGTAGCGGTTTGGCCCCGGAAATGCGCACGAAAATATTCGAACCGTATTTTTCGACCAAGGAAAACGGCACTGGATTGGGGCTGACCATCGTCAGTCAAATTATCGAGGACCATCGCGGCTATATTCGGGCCTTGCCCAACGAGCCGAAGGGTACGCGGTTCAGCATTGAGCTGCCGACTGCAGAGGTTGCCAAACGAGCGGCGCATTCGTAACTTGGAGGTCGAGTGGAAGAGCTGGCGGTTAACAAAACGATTTTAGTTGTCGATGACGAGGACGATGTCCGCGAGTCGGTGCGCGAAGTGCTGCGCGACGAAGGCTACCGTGTTGTCGATACGGCGGACGGCAGTCAAGTGCTCGATTTGATTCGCCAGGAACGGCCCGAGCTGGTCTTGCTCGACATCTGGATGCCTCAGGTCGATGGCATCGGCTTGCTCAAGGAAATCAAAACCCAGGAGCCCGAACTCAATGTCGTGATGGTTTCCGGCCACGGCAATATACATACCGCGGTGACCGCGACGAAATTCGGCGCTTTCGATTTTCTCGAAAAGCCGGTCTCCCTCGAGGGCCTGCTCTTAACCGTGCAGCGGGCTTTAGGTGAATCGTCGAGTTCTGCGGCCCAGCAAAGCCGTGCTAAGAAGAAAACCAACGGCAAGCGGAGCAATGGGCCACGCTTGGGCGCGGCGACCCGGATCAAGCAGAAGACTTTGAGTAAGAGCGTCGTCTTATCCGGCCAAGGCCTTCATTCTGGCGTGAAAACCGGATTGATATTGCATCCTATGCCGCCCAATAGCGGTATCCGCTTCACCGGTATTTCCGGCGAAGTTACGGTGCCGGCACATTTGGATTATGTCGGTTCGACCGGTTATGCCACTTCGTTGCGCACACAAGGATTTGCCATCGGCACAGTCGAGCATTTGCTCGCCGTTCTCCACTGTTACGGGATTGGCAACCTGCTTATCAAAGTTCAGGGTGAAGTGCCGATCCTCGACGGCTCGGCGCTGGAATTTTGCCAAGCCATCGAGGAAGCGGGAATTCAGCAGGAAGAAGAGGAAGTCGCAGAAATCGTCATCGACCGCGTTTATCGAGTTGAAGCTAAAGGCGGGGAGTCCATCACCATTGAACCGGCGGCTGGGTTCTCCGTGCATTACGAACTGCGTTATCCCACCCCGGTGGGCGAACAACAGTACTTGTATCGCCACTCTGATAGCGACTCATTTCGCGAGGAGATCGCACCAGCGCGGACCTTTGGCTTTCTCAAGGACATCGCCAAGCTCCAGACCATGGGACTGGCCAATGGTGGGCGGCTGAGCAATTTTATTTTGATCGATGATGAGAAGATCGTGAATACCGCGTTGCGCTTCACCGACGAATTCGCGCGCCATAAGATCCTCGATATTCTCGGCGACTTTTATTTGCTCGGCAGACCGCTTCGAGGTGCTATTCGCGCGCACATGACCGGCCACTCGGACAATATCGCGCTATTGCGCAAGCTTCGC
>DASSGE010000940.1:0-6002 GCA_035693605.1 Binatia bacterium | reverse complement strand
GTTGGCGAAGAAGCGCGGGCTCTATTCCAATACCGGTAGAACTCTGCTTCAGGAAGGCGGGCTACCGGCGACGACCATGCACCAGCGGCTCTACGACTTGGAATTGCAGCTCAAAGACATGGACGAGGCGGGCGTGGATGTCTCGGTGCTGTCTTGCCTGCTGGGCTGGACGGCACCTATGGAGGAGTGCCGCTTCATCAACTACGATCTGGCGGAGATTCAGAAAAAATTTCCGCGTCGTTTTATCGGTTTGGCTCAGGCGCCCGTGCTTGAAGGGAAAACGGCTATCGCTGAACTGCGCCGGGCGCTTACAGAATTGGGACTCCACGGCGTGACGATCACCTCCCAGGTGACCGGCGTCTCGCTCGATTCGCCCAAGCTTTATGACTTATATGAGTTAGCCTGCGAGCTCGATGCGCCGGTGTTCGTCCACCCGGCCTTGGTGCCCACCGGCTACCAGCATTTACAAGATTACGATCTGCCGCGCGTGCTCGGGCGCGAAGTCGATTTGACCGTGGCAACCACGCGTTTAATTGCTGGCGGTATTTACGATCGTTATCCCAACCTGAAAATTGTTATGGCCCACTTCGGTGGCGGCATCGCCGCGGTGAAAGAGCGGCTGGTCGGAAAAGGCTATCGCTTCGGTACGCTCAAGAAACCGTTCGGCGAGTATTTTGATCAGGTATATTTCGACATGGCCGGCTTCGAAGGGGGTACCATTGCGCTTAACTGCGCCCTCCAGGGCATACGTCCCGAGCGCCTAGTTTTCGCCAGCGACTATCCGCAGGACTTCACCGGAGTGAATACCGACACGGGGAAGGGGATGAGCGATCTACGAAACTATATTGCAGCCGTGCGTAAACTACCGCTTAGCGCGGCCCAGCGGGAAGACATACTTAGTGGCACGGCAGCGCGTTTGTTAAAGCTTTAACTGCGCCGGATTCGAGCTATTTATCGGCTAACGGCTTAGCTAAACTCGCTTCAACGTAGCCGGGCTTGTTGCCGCGTTTGGATTCGACTTTCAGCCAGCCTTTTTCTTCATCGACGACATTGAGTTGGGTCCCTTTGGCAATGTCTGCGAGCGATGGATAATGCAATCCGGGGCCGCTGCGTACCTGAGTGTCGGCCACAGCTTGGTATTTGCCTTCGACTCGCCGCGGTTCGCCAAATTCCGGTTTGTCAGGTTCCCCTTCGCCCGGCTTAATCGCGGTCAGTTCGACGAAACCCGGCGCATTGCCTTTCTTCGAGACGATCAGCGCCCAGTCGCCGTCGCGGCCGACGACATGGACTTTGGCATTGGCGGGAACGTCGGCGATGCCGCGAAACTGCGGTCCTGGGCCCGTGCGTATCTTGGTGTTCTCGACGGTGAGGTAAGGACGGATTTGCTTGTTCAGATCGGGCAGATCGTCAGGGCTGGCGGCTTGATCAGCTTTCTTGCACGCCGGGAGCAGTAAAAAGATCGCTAACGCTAATTGCCAGCAGAGTATGTTTTTCCTTGTCATGGGTTTCCTCCCGACCTGTTGCTCAATGAATTATAGCACGTGACGATTACCTGGTTGAAGATGGGTTGGAACGATTCGATCAGTGAATCTCTTTCCAAACTTTGGCCAGGCTCTCACCGTAGACGCTCAAGTCCCATTCACAAAAATAACCGAACGGTGTGATCCAGACGTGATAACCGGTTTCGCTCAAGCGTTGCTGCAATGTCAGGATGAACGATTCGGCCAGCGCGGCGGGCGCAGTTGTACCGCCAAGATGAGTGAAAGAATGGAGCACAATGTTCTTGAGTTCGCGTTTGTTGGCGAGCCATTTAATATGTTTGAGCGTCTGACGCAGAACCGACAGGTTTATTTCACTCTCGCCGTCGAGCGCTTCGGCATGGAGAAAGATGACGACGGTTTCGCAGACCTCCTGGTCGATCTCCTGATCCGCTACATCGGGAAGCGTTTTTGAATGGGTTTTCCAGCGAAACCGTTTCGCCTGGAAGCACAAGAGCTTCATCTTAGTAAATATCCAGGAAATTTTTCAGCAGCTTTTTGCCTTCTTCGGCGAGGATCGACTCGGGATGAAACTGCACGCCTTCGACCGGCAATGTCCTATGGCGCACAGCCATGATGATGCCGTCGTCGGTTTGAGCGCTGACCTGGAGTTCGTCTGGTAAACTGTTTGGATCGATCACCAGCGAATGATAACGCATGGCAGAAAAGGGATTTTTTAGACCACGGAAAATGGTTTTGGCGTCGTGGCTTACGTCGGATAGCTTGCCATGCATGACCGCAGGGGCGCGAATAATCCTGCCGCCATAGGCGGCGCCAATGGATTGGTGGCCTAAGCAGACACCGAGAATCGGTATATGTGCGCCAAAGCGCTTGATCGCATCGCCGGAGATGCCCGCTTCCTTCGGGGTACATGGGCCTGGCGAGATGACGATCTTTTCCGGCTGCAACGCCGCGATCTCTTCGAGGCTGATTTTGTCGTTGTAGACGACAAGCATCTCGGCGCCGAGCTCGCCCAAATAATGATACAGGTTGTACGTGAAAGAGTCGTAATTATCGATGAGCAGGATCATCCTTTCCTCCACTGCTCGGCTAGCTCGACCGCGCGCAACATGGCACGGGCTTTGTTCAAGGTCTCCTGATACTCGAGAGCCGGATCGGAGTCGGCGACGATGCCGGCGCCGGCGTTGATGAAAACTTTTTTGCCTTTCATGACGATGGTGCGGATGACGATGCAGGTGTCGAGATTACCATTGTAGCCAAAGTAACCAATCGCGCCGGCATACAGGCTGCGCTTTTGTGGTTCCAATTCGGCGATAATCTGCATGGCGCGGATTTTCGGCGCGCCCGAGACGGTGCCTGCGGGAAAGGCCGAGATGAAAAGATCAAAGGGCGTTTTGCCCAGGGCTAGTTTGCCGCGGACATTGGAGACAATATGGATCACGTGCGAATAACGTTCGATTGCCATCAGCTCGTTGACTTCGACGCTGCCGATGGCACTCACCCGGCCGACATCGTTGCGCCCGAGATCGACTAGCATGATATGTTCGGCGCGCTCCTTGGGATCGGCTAGCAGTTCGGCTTCCAGTTCGCGCTCTTCTTCCGGCGTGGCGCCGCGTCTGCGTGTTCCGGCGATGGGACGAAGCTCGATGGTCTCGCCGCTGAGTCGGACCATGGTTTCAGGCGAGGAACCGATGACGCGTAGGTCATCGAGCTCTAAGTAATACATGTACGGTGACGGATTGACGAATCGGAGCGCGCGATAGATCTCAAAGGGATCGCTTTCGGTTTCGGTTTCTAATCTCTGGCACAGGACGGTCTGAATGATGTCACCGGCTCTAATATATTCTTTAGCCCGGCTGACCACCTGCTGAAATGCTTGTTGGCTCAAGTTGGAGCGAAATCTACGCTTGCCGCTCGCTGGACTCAAATCGCGCGGTTCGATCCCGCGCGGTTTTTTCTGCAGTGTCGAGATGACCTGATGAATACGCCTAACCGCTCCGTCGTAAGCCCGTCGTAAATGGGTGCCAGGGTCGATCTGGACATTATCGATGACTTTGATGGTGTGCTTGAGATTATCGAAAGCAATCAAGGTTTGTACGAACAAGAAAAAAATCTCGGGCATGCCCAGGGGATCTTTCTTGTCATTGATGATGCCGTGGAACTGTTCGACAGCATCGTACGACACGTAACCCAATGCGCCGCCAAAAAACGGCGGGACGCCGGGCACCGACACGGGCCGATAATCCTTGAGCAGTTCTTGCAGCGCTTTGAGCGGCGCGTCGGTTTGCCATTTCTTTAGTTTACCGTTGTCGGTGAGTTCGACTTGGTCGCCGCGCGCTTTAAAAACCCGCTGCGGCCGGGTGCCGAGAAACGAGTAGCGCGCCCATCGCTCGCTGCCTTCGACGCTCTCTAAAATAAACGCATAGCGATCGCGCTCAAGTCGTTTGAAAAACGACAGCGGAGTTTCCAGATCCATCAATAACTCTTGGTAGATCGGAACTAGGTTGCCTCGCTTGGCGAGCTGGCAAAAATCTTTGAAGCTTGGTTGTATCATTGGGTAAAAATCAAAAGGGCCATAGGTGAATCACCTATGGCCCTTGGATCAAGTGAATCGATAGATGCGTTCAGCCATGGTGCTGCTGCTGGTTCCAGTGCCAGCGCCGCCAGCCTCGCCAAGTATTTTTCCCGAACCGCGCCATGACCGGCATAGTGCCGCATTGATACTGACCCGTCAAGGGTGGCTGCCGATACTGAAACGAAGCGCCGCCCGGTTATTGAATATCGTGTGATTGCTGTGCGGTCGATAGTATCGAGCGTCCACGTTGCGGACAGCGGAAGGGTTTCACATCTTGGTTGGGCCACTGCGCTATGTTTGTCGGACCCATGACGACCTACCAAAGTGCCACCGTGGCCCGTCATCACCGCTTGGGACGGGCGCTAAAATACCACGGAGATTTCATCAGGTGCGGGTCCATAAACACCGTTTACGCACGTTTGACAACCTCTGTGGCTTAGCTTAAAACGCCATTTCGGCTGGGGCGGTTTAGACGAGGACCGGTTGGCACAAGCCTTATTTCATCCTGGAGGAAACATGGTTCGGCGCGAGAAAGCTAATTACGTGATTCAGTCGGTGTCCCATGCCCTTGATGTCTTGGAGCAGTTCAACGGTAACGTCGATGAGATCGGTGTCACAGAACTGAGCAAGCGTTTAAAGCTGCACAAGAACAATGTGTTTCGCTTGCTCGCGACTCTCGAAGCGCGCGGCTATATCGAACAGAACAAGTCCTCCGAAAATTACCGGCTGGGCTTGAAGTGTCTGCAGATCGGGCAGACTTTCATTCACCAGATGGGTTTGCTGATGCAATCCCGGTCGATCCTGGAATCCTTGGCGAAATCGACACGAGAAAGCGTTTATGTCGGTATCCGCAAGGGCGGATTCGTTATGCCCTTGGATTTTGTCGAGCCGCAGCGCGCGGTGCGGGTGGTTTCGTTTTTGGGCACGGCGTTGCCGGCCCACTGCACGGCCGCGGGAAAAATTCACTTGGCGTTCGAATCTGACGGCAGCCTGCGTCAGACGTTAGCCGAACGCCTCGAACGTTTTACCGAAAAGACGATTGTCGAGCTTAGCGCTTTGAACGATCATATCGGCCAGATCACCGCGAAAGGTTTCGCGATTGAAAAAGGCGAATTTACTGAAGAGGTGAATTCTGTGGCGGTGCCGATCCGGGATTATACCCGTACATTAGTTGGGACGCTGGCAGTCGTGGGACCGAGTCAGCGTTTAAATGACCAAACCATCGACCGTGAAATCGTGCCGAGCTTGCTGCGCGCCGGCGAGGAGCTGTCGCGTCGGCTGGGTTTCACGGCTTAGGTACGGTCCTGCATCCACCCGCCGCTAGCGCGCCGTGTGCGATCGGTTCAGTGGCAGCAATGAGGTAGCGGGGAGGCGGGGGAATTTGCCGCGCGTGTGATAATTTCTCGCCGGTTATTTTGACAAACTCATCCAGTCAACGTTAAGTAGATATCAGAAAAGGAGGGCGGTTGTACCGCGATGTTGACGACACTCGAAAAAATTTTGTTTGTCCTGCTTGCCGCTGGCTCGTTTTATTATGGCGGCGCGAGACTCTACGACGTCTATCGGGCCATTGCCCGGGGCAAGCCGGATGTTCGCTTCGATCATCTCGCCGATCGCATCGGCCGCGCTCTATGGATCGTCCTGACCCAGCAAAGTGTGTTCAAGAAACGGCCGGTCGTGTCGTTTCTCCATGCGATGATATTTTACGGTTTTATTTTTTATTTTCTGGTGAATCTTGTCGATGTTCTCGAAGGTTTCTTTGGCCTGCATGCGCGCGGCGGTCTGTGGAACATTTTCAATATCGCCGGTGATGTGTTGACGGCCTCCGTGCTCATGGGCATGGTCGGCATGGTGATTCGACGCCTGCTGGTCAAGCCGCAGGATTTCGCCTTTCCTGAGAACACTCCGGTGCAACCCGAAGTCCGGAA
>DASSGE010000939.1:0-2043 GCA_035693605.1 Binatia bacterium | reverse complement strand
GATGGTCAGGACGGTGAGCGGTAGTTTGAGCACCGTGCAAAACTCGGCCGCGGATTCCATCGCCGAGCTTGCCCGTTGACTGCCGTCGTAAGCGAGCAGCGGGTTGGCAATGTTGTCGAAACGCTTGGTCGAAACGAAAATCGGCCGCGGACACTTGCGAATGATCGTTTCGGCGGTCGAACCAAGCATGCCGGCGGTGAAACCTTCGTTTACGCCGCGATGCCCGATTACAACCAGATCTGCGACCTTGGCCCGCTCGCAGATTTCATTGGCGATCAGCCCGGTGTCGAGAAAGGTCTGCGCCCGAATATTTTTTGCCGTGCAGGTGTCGCGAAAATTATCGAGAATGAGTTTACCGCGGTCATCGAGGAGCTCGCGCATTTTGGTGGAAAAATCGAGATAGGGTTCGAAACCGAGTGAACCTGAGACATCGTGAAAGAATGTCCCTTCAAGGGAAACCGTATCGATCACGTGTTGGCCCAACAACATTCCGTCAAAGCCGCGCGCCAGCCAAATCGCGTAATCCAGCGCCGCCTTGGAATGCTCCGAACCGTCGAGAGGAATCAAGATGTTTTTGATCATACGTCACTCCGTTGCTTTGCCGGCGCAGCCCGCCCCGAATCGACCTCATGATTCTCTCTTTGGAGCAGGCGGCGCCACCGATACGATAACAAGGCCGGGACTAATTACAAACGGAATCTGCGGCGACCATTTACAACTGTACGCCTTTAAGAGATAATCCGCGTACTCAAATGCAACGACCAAAGAATCGTCAGGAAGCCCGCCTTCAGGACCTGATCGTTAGCGCCAAACAGATGAATATTCATGTGCGCATGGAGAAGCTCTTGCGCGAGGCCGGCTACCGTGCCCATAGCGGGCGCTGCCGAGTCAAGGGACAGGAGTTGATCGTTATTGACCGCGACATTCCGCTGGTCGATCAGATTGAATTTCTCACCAACGAGCTCGCCGAGAGGCGAGCCGCGGCAAATTCACAAGCCACGGCGCCGAACAATCAAGCCTCTGAGCGAGCAACTTCTAGTTAGCCCTGCAGGTAAATGAGTCAGTGCACGCGGATTTTTTTTGCTGCCTCGATCCCCAAAGAAAACTGATCATCGCCGACCTTGAGCGTCATCATGCCGAGAGACGGCGCGACGTCAATAATATGAACTTTGGCACCTGGTACCAGTCCGTGATCTTCTAAAAATCCGAGCAGCCGAACATCCCGTTCACCGCCTTCGGTTATATAGTCGAGATTCACCTGCTGGCCGTCCACGGCTTCGCTGAGCGGCACGGTTTTGGGCAATATACCAGAACCGGTTCCGGGAATCGGATTGCCGTGCGGACACGTGGTCGGATGGCTCAATAATTTGGCGAGGCGCTCTTCGACTTCCTGAGAAATTGCATGTTCCAATCGATGAGCTTCTTGGTGTGCCTTGACCCAGTCCAATCTCAAGAGGTCGGTGAGAAAGCGCTCGACGAGAAAGTGGCGGCGCACGATCTTTTCAGCGACTTTGCGGCCATCGTCAGTGAGATGAATCTCTTTGCGCCGATTGATCGTGACGTAACCTTCGGCGGCTAGACGGCGCAACGTCGCGAACATCGTCGACGGCGACACCCCGGTATCGGCCGCGATCCGAGCGGCGATCACCGGTTGGGACTCCTCGGCTAGCTGGTAGATCGCCTTCAGGTAGTCCTCTAGCGCGTGAGTTACTTTAGGAGCTTCCATATATCCATAACCACCTAACCGCCGATCGCGCTACTCACTTCGATGTGCCCCGGCAATTTGCCGGGCCACGATTAGCACGTTTTTGTCACAAGATGCAGGGCATGCTATTGGAGGAACCGTGCAAGTTCAAGTTGGCATCGTCCAAGTACAGCCGAACGATGCTATATAGAGGCATCCGAAACCTCCGAACTCAAGGCGAAATTCACAACACTGTCCTGGACCTGTTTAGCGGTTTCAGGTATTGATTCTTGGCAAAGCACCGATGGTTGTTATCCAAGTCGAAAAAGTCAGCAAGCGTTACAACCAGACACCGGCTG
>DASSGE010000938.1:0-3958 GCA_035693605.1 Binatia bacterium | reverse complement strand
CTCGCGGAAATCGTCGCACAGGGTGGCCAGAAATAATTTCGCCATCGGACTAACGCTGCATTCTAACGCGGCATAACGCAACGAATTTATGATAGCTTCATAGAGGAACTCGTTCTCATAGGGCTTCGCCCCATAGGCGTTTGAGAAAACCGCTATCCCTGAGCTCGGCGGAGAATCGTGGATCGTAGAAATCCTGCGGTCGCGCGGTAGCCACCTGGGGGACACTTTTGGCGATCAGTCCGAGAATCAACTCGATTCCTTTGGGATCGACTTGCAGGGTCTTTTCCATGGCCTTGCCTTCCGCCTCAACCGCGTGTGCGATAACTTCCCGGTCCTCAACCTTTGTATACTGAGCAACAATTTTCGCCGTTCCCGCCGGATTGGTTAGAAAGTAATGGATCGCCTCAGCGTAGGCGCGCGTGAATTTCGCCAGATCCGCCGGTTTCCGCGCCACGGCATTGCGCGTCGAAAGCAGCACGGTGGCAGCGAAGGGGATTTTCAGCGCCGTGATATCCAAGATCGTTTTGTAACCGAGTCGCAGGGCGATCAGGTCGTACGGCGGCGTGGTCGTGAAGGCGTCCACCGCGCCGGCCTTCAACCCGGCAATTCCCTGACTCGTCGTTCCCATCTGGATGTATTGCAAGTCGCGCAACGGGTCCATCTGAAATCTTGCCAACGCGGCGATGGTGTACATATCCGGATTCGATCCGATGCGATCGATGCCCAGACGTTTGCCTTTGAGCTCGCGAACGCTGGCGATATCGTTCTTGCCGACGATACTTCCCACCATCAGAGTCTTGCTCTGACCGATGATCGTCAGTTCTTTAGCGCCGCCGGCGATCGCCCGCAGCGGCGCAAAACCGCCGATGACACCCACGTCGGTTTCACCGGCAATCAATGACGTCGTCCCGACCGGTCCCGAGGCGATAAATACAAGCCTGACATCGAGACCGTGCTTTTTGAAAAAGCCCGCTTCCTTGGCAATCCACATGGGCGCCATGGAGACCACGGGGGCGGTATAAAAAACCGTGAGCGCCGGTGTTTGGCCAAAACCGTATTGAGCCAGACCGAGCGTGAAGACTAGCGACAGCAGCGCAACCAACCTATCCAGAGTCGCCATCAGCGAACTCCTTTCTGAAGCCGGTCGTTAACCTTAGCATCGAGCACGCAATGACCCTAAGCGATCCGCTCCAAGCCGCCCATGTAACGCCGCAGCGCTTCGGGAATAATCACGCTGCCGTCTTGCTGCTGGTAATTTTCCAGCACAGCGACCAGAGTGCGGCCGACCGCCAAACCGGAACCGTTAAGGGTGTGGACAAATGTCGGTTTGCTCTTCTTTTCCTTGCGGTAACGAATGTTGGCGCGGCGCGCCTGGAAATCCTCACAATTAGAGCACGAGCTGATCTCTCGATAGGTGTTCTGCCCTGGCAACCAGACTTCGAGGTCGTAAGTTTTCGCCGCGCCGAAACCCATGTCACCGGTACACAGCTCGACCACTCGATAGGGAAGTTTAAGCCTCCGCAAAACTTCCTCGGCGTTCCGCACCATTGCTTCGAGCTCGTCGTAGGAATTCTCCGGCTCAGTCAGTTTGACCATCTCGACCTTGTTGAACTGATGCTGGCGGATCAAGCCGCGCACATCCTTGCCGTAGGAACCGGCTTCGCTGCGGAAGCATGGCGTGTACGCTACATATTTGACCGGCAATGACTCGCGTTCGAGAATCTCATCGCGGTGCAGATTGGTCAACGGCACTTCGGCGGTGGGAATGAGAAAATAGTCGCCCGGCGCTAGATGAAACAAATCTTCTTCGAACTTCGGCAACTGCCCAGTGCCGACCAAAGCCGCTCGATTGACCAGCGCTGGCGGCAACATCTCCTGATAACCGTTCTCGCCAGTATGAAGATCGAGCATGAAGTTGATCAGCGCGCGCTCCAGCCTCGCGCCGGCACCGCGATAGACAGTAAAGCGCGCGCCGGCGATTTTCGCCGCCCGCTCGAAGTCGAGGATCGCCAAGCTTTCGCCGATATCCCAATGGTTTTGCGGCTCGAAATCGAACTTTAGCGGCTCGCCCCAGCGGCGCACCTCGCGATTGTCATGCTCGTTCTTGCCGACTTTGACGGTGGGACTCGGCAGATTGGGCACCGTCAGCATGAAGTTCTCGAAACGCGCCTCGATGTCGGCCAACGGGGCTTCGCTGACGCGTATGGCTTCACTGACTTCCTCTGTTTCACGCATCAGCGCACTGGCATCGCCGCCGGATTTTTTGATCTTGCCGATCTCGCCGGACAGGCGGTTCTTCTTTTCTTTCAAACGCTCGATCATCGCCAAGGCATCGCGCCTTTCGCGATCGATGGCGACAAATTCCTCCCAGTCCACCGCGCCGCCGCGCGTGGCCATGCGCTCTTTCACCCGCGCCAGATCGTCACGCAATAATTTTACATCCAGCATAAAACTAATCTTTAACTTACTTCAAAGGCATTTTCGATATGCTCTACCACCGGGTGATCGCCGCGCCAGGAAACGCCGACCACGTCGAAGCGCGCATCGCGTTGGTCGAGCTTGTGTTCGTGCAGAAAGTATTGCGCCGCCTGAATCATTTTACGCTGCTTGCGCCCCTCCACTGCTTCAAAGGGCGTACCGAAACTGTGATCCGAGCGAGTCTTCACTTCGACAAAGACCACCACCTTGCGATCAAGGACAATCAAGTCAACTTCGCCGGTCTTGCAGCGATAATTGCGCTCGACCAATTTATAGCCCTTGTTGCGTAGAAATCCGGCGGCAAGATCCTCGCCTTCTTGACCCAGACGTTTGCGAAAAAAACTCACGGCCGGGTCACCGTGGCAGGACACTAAACAAGTCGCTCTGATCGCTGCCGATTAGATCCCAGACCGGCTTAAAACTGCGGCGATGAATCGGCGATGGGCCGTAGCGTTGCAATGCCGCCAGGTGCTCCGCGCTGCCATAACCTTTGTGGCCGGCAAAACCATACTCGGGATATTGCTTATCGAAATCGAGCATAATTCGGTCGCGTGCGACCTTGGCGATAATCGACGCCGCGGCGATCGATAGGCAGAGCTGATCGCCTTTTACGATGGTTTTTTGGCGCAGCGGATAAGCCGCGTTTCGACCAATCTCAGCGAAAATCGCCGACGGAATCTTCTGGTTACCGTCAATGAGTGCAAGATCCACGCGCGAGGATAATGCTTGCAGCGCTTGCGCCATAGCGGTCAGACTGGCGCGCAATATATTCAAGCGGTCGATGCCTTCAACGTCGACAATGCCCACGGACCAACATTTCGCCGACTGCTTAATAATCGGCACCAGCTTTTCACGCTGGCTGGCGCTGAGCATTTTCGAGTCTTTGATCTCTGGATGCGTGAAACCGCGCGGTAAAATCACCGCCGCCGCGACCACCGGGCCGGCAAGCGGCCCTCGGCCAACTTCGTCGACGCCCGCTACGGCTTTGAAACCACGCGCCAGTGCGTCAGCTTCAAACGACCGGAAAACCAAGCCGTCGCTCACCCCCAACTCCAACTGTCTCGCCACCGTGGGTTTCATCGGGTCTCTACTTAGCCCGAAACCGCCCCTAACTGCAAATAATTTCTCGCCGAACGCCGCCAACGTTGTCCGATCCGCGCCAGGTGGCAATGGAGAGACCCATGTGTTAAAAAATTCGCATGAAGTTGTCTCGCGAATCAGTGCAAAAGGTGGCAACTCTGGCTCGGTTGCGCTTGACCGCAGACGAAGAAATGAAACTGACCGGACAGCTTGATTACATCCTCGCTTACATAAATAAGCTCGACGAACTCGACACGTCCGGCGTTGAAATATTTAGCCATGTGGCAGCCGATGCGGAAGTCCTGCGTGAGGATAGAGTATCGAACCAACCTAACACCGACGCGCTGCTCGCCAACGCGCCGGAACGCGACAAAACATTTTTCCGAGTACCGAAAATCAT
>DASSGE010000937.1:0-4840 GCA_035693605.1 Binatia bacterium | reverse complement strand
GTCAACAATTGAGGCAACGATTGGAACAGACCTGCCGGGTTTGTGCCCAGCATGGCTGCATGGACTGCCACTGCGCCAAATCGGAAAATAATGCCTAAACCACTGATTTTTAAACGGAGACTTATTTTTACCCTTATTTTTGCCGCGCCAGTGTAATCGGCGACAACGTCGTGCGTCAGCATGATTGAAAGAACCCGACAATCGCCAAGGAGCTATGTAATGACACAAGATCCAATTTGCGGCATGACCGTGGAGGAGACGAAAGCGATGCGCAGTGACAGGGATGGCAGGAGTTATTACTTTTGCAGCGCACACTGCCAGCGAAAATTTTTGGCGGCGCCGGAATTACGCGCCCCGCCGGCAGCGTCTCCGCGCCAAAGCGACCAGGACCACTCGCGCCATCACGGGCATGAGGTTCATCAAGCGACCGATGCCGAACCTGCTGCACGCTCTCGAACAGCGACGAAAGAGCCAATCGACCCCTGTCCGATGCATCCAGAGATCGAGCAGGATCATCCCGGCAACTGTCCCAAGTGCGGCATGGCGTTGGAGCCGAAAAGCTTTTCGCTGGCGACGGATGAAGATGACGGCGAACTAGTCGACATGACGCGGCGCCTTTGGGTCGGCGGTATGCTGACATTGCCGTTGTTTTTACTGGTGATGGTTCACATCGTGCCGCGCTGGAGCCACTTGGAGTGGGTTTCCGGTGAGGTCGCGCGCTGGACGCAGTTCGTGCTGTCAACTCCCGTCATCGTCTGGGTAGGCTGGCCGTTTTTTGAGCGTGGCTGGCGTTCGGTTGTCAACCGAAATTTAAATATGTTCAGCCTGATCGCCCTCGGTGTCGGCGCCGCCTATCTGTTTAGCGCCGCCGCAATGTTGTTCCCATGGCTATTTCCGCCGACTTTCAACCACGGCGGCAAAGTCGACCTCTATTTCGAGGCCGCGGCGGTGATCGTCGTTCTGGTTGTCCTCGGGCAAGTTCTCGAGCTACGCGCGCGCAAGCGCACCGGCAGCGCGATTCGGGCGCTGCTCAACCTGGCGCCGCCCACGGCGCGATTGATTCACGACGGCGACGAAATCGAAGTCTCGCTGGACTTGGTCCAGGTCGGCCACCGGCTGCGGGTGCGGCCCGGAGACAAGGTGCCGGTGGACGGCGAGGTGGTCGAAGGACGCAGCAGTGTCGACGAGTCGATGATCACCGGCGAGCCAATCCCTGTGGAAAAATCAGTCGGCTCGAAAGTGACCGGCGGCACCGTCAACGGCACGGGTGGATTCGTCATGACGGCGACACGCGTCGGCGCGGACACGTTGCTCGCGCAGATCATTGAAATGGTCGCGCAGGCTCAGCGCAGCCGCGCGCCGATTCAGGGACTGGCGGATAAAGTCTCTTCCTACTTTGTGCCCGCAGTGATCATGATCTCAATTGTGACATTTCTCGTCTGGGCTTGGATCGGGCCGGAGCCGCGCTTTGCTTACGCCATTGCCAACGCGGTCGGAGTGCTGATCATCGCCTGTCCCTGTGCACTGGGCTTGGCGACGCCGATGTCGGTTATGGTGGGTGTCGGCCGCGGCGCCCAATTCGGCGTGTTGATTCGCAAAGCGGAAGCGATGGAGATTGCCGAGAAAGTCGACACCCTGATCGTCGATAAAACCGGCACGCTCACCGAGGGCCGGCCAGCTTTGATTGAAGTCCTTCCTGCGGAGCGTGTCAGCGAGCGGGAGCTGCTGGTCGCAGCGAGTTCGGTGGAATTGCATAGCGAACATCCGCTTGCTGCTGCCGTAGTCCAGGGAGCGGCGACACGGGAAGTGAAACCAGAACCCGTGTCGGATTTCGCATCGGTTACCGGCGGCGGAGTGCGCGCCCAACAGGACGGTCGGGAAATCGTCGTCGGCAAGATTGAGTTTCTCAAGCGCAGCGGCGTAGTCGGTACCGATCGGGTCGCTGAACGCGCTGATGCACTGGAGAGTGCTGGTAGCACGGTAATTCACGTCGGCATTGGAGGTCGTTACGCCGGTCTGCTGGCTTTGGCCGACCCGATCAAACCAACCACACCCGGCGCGATTGCGGAGCTGCATCGACTTGGCGTGAAGATCATCATGATGACCGGCGACAATCGGCGCACGGCGGAAACGGTCGCCAAGAAGCTCGGCATCGATGAGGTCGAAGCCGGCGTGGAACCGCAGCGCAAACACGAACGCGTGCGCCAACTGCGCGAGCAAGGACGCATCGTCGCGATGGCCGGTGACGGGGTGAACGACGCTCCCGCCCTAGCCGCCGCTCACGTGGGCATTGCCATGGGCACCGGCACCGATGTCGCGATGCAGAGCGCCGGCATCACGCTCGTCAAGGGCGATCTTCACGGTATCGGCCGCGCCATCGCGCTGAGCCGGGCCATGATGGCGAACATCCGGCAAAATCTCTTTCTCGCCTTCGTCTACAACGCTCTGGGCGTGCCGGTGGCGGCGGGAGTTTTGTATCCCACTTTCGGTTGGTTGCTCAGTCCGATCATCGCCGGGGCGGCGATGAGTCTCAGTTCGGTCTCGGTGATCACTAACGCGCTGCGTCTCGGGCGGTGGAAGCTCGCTTACTGACGATCCTCCACTGAAAGTGTAGTAATCGATTAGAAGGTGTCAGAGATACTGATTGAGTTTGGAAAAAGGAGAAAAACACATGACATTTAATTGCTATTCACTATTGCTTTCATCGTGGTTTATCACCGGTTGCGCTGCCTACCAGATGCCAACCGTGGCGAATACTCACCCGGCGCATGTCGAGGCGACGGTTGCTTCTGAGCCGCCTCCCTCTAAAACACTTGCCTACACTCGGGCGGACATTCCATCGCTTCAAAAGACAAGTGCTGAGACCGGTGAGCAGCACGGCCGAGCTGGCGCGCCGGCCTCAGCGGTGTCACAGAAGACAGTCGAGGGCGAGGGTAAAGTTATCGCCACCGTGCCAAGCGCCAGCCAGATCGTCGTCGAGCACGGCGAAATAAAAGGCTTCATGGAAGCGATGACGATGGGTTACCGGGCCGAACCAGCGAGCCTTCTTGACGGACTCAAGCTTGGCGACAGAATCCGTTTCACCATCGACGTGCCGAATAAGGCGATCATCAAGATTGACAAGCTCAAATAAGAAGTGGAGGCCGCACGGATGGTTTGGCTAGGCAACGCAACAATACTGGTCGTTTCAATGGTCTTTTTGACTGGCTGTATGACCGTCAGCCTCAATGCCGGCTTCGACGAAGTCGGCGCGTTGGTCGAAGAACGCAGCGGGCTCAAAGTTTTTTGGAACAACGGCACTGAATTGGATAGAGAGGCCGCAGAGAAGCTGGGTTCGTTACTGAAAGGCAAACTCGCCGCCGATGATGCGGTGCAGATCGCCTTGCTCAACAATCGCGAGCTGCAAGGCTTTTATGCCGATCTCGGCGTCGCTCAGGCCGACCTGGTGCAAGCCGGACTGCTCAGCAACCCGATCTTCGACGCGTCGATCAAATGGCCGACATCCGGCGGCGGCAGACCGGATCTCGAACTCGCCGCGGTCATGAACTTTCTCGATATCTTCTATTTGCCGCTGCGCAAGCGCGTGGCGACTGCCCGTTTCGAGGAGGCGAAAACCCGGCTCGGCGGCTTGCTGCTGGATTTCGCCGTGCGGGTTCGCACTGCCTTCTATATGCACCAGGCGAATGAACAAATGCTCGAGTTGCGTCAGACCATCGTCCAGGCGCTCACCGCCTCGTTCGAGCTCACGCGCCGGCTTCATGACGCGGGAAATATTACCGACCTCGACTTTGCTCGGGAGCGGGCGCTGCTCGAGGCTGGCAAGCTATCGCTGCGATCAGCCGAAATCGCCGTGCGGCAGAGCCGCGAGCAGCTGAATATTTTGATGGGGCTGTGGGGCGAACAGACCGCGTGGCAAACCGATCCGCGGTTACCCGCCATACCGGAGCGGCCGATCCAGACCGAGAATATCGAACGGGTCGCGCTCGATCGCAGCCTGGATCTGGTGCACGCCCGTCAACGTTTGTTGGCCGCGGGCGAGCAGCTCGGGCTCAATCGAGCAACAGCGCTGATTTCGGATTCACACATCGGCGGATTGGCAGAGCGCAATGACGGAGCGTGGGAAGCCGGGCCGGTGCTGGAGTTTCCGATTCCGCTGTTCGATCAGGGACAGGCGCGCACCGGCCGTGCCGTCGCGGAGCTCAGGCGAGCACAGCAGGAATACTACGCGCTCGCGGTAAAAATCCGCGCCACCGCGCGCACGCTGCGCGACCGCGCGCAGGGAGCGCGGGACCGCGCCTTATACTATCGCGACATCATGCTGCCGCTGCACGAGCGCATCGTTAACGAGACGCAGCTGCAATACAACGCCATGCAACTTGGACCGATTCAATTGCTGCGCGCGCGCGAGCAGCAGATCGAGAACGGCGCTGCCTACGTCGAAGCGCTGCGCGACTACTGGCTTTCTCGGGCCGAGTTGGCGCAGCTGTTGAGCGGTCGATTGCCCGCTGGCAATGGTTCGCGAGCGGGTGAGGCGGGGGGAGCGATGCCGGGAGCGCGGACCCAAGGGCGCAATCCAGAAGGTCATTAGGCAAAGGGGCATGTCATGGAAAAAAAACTCTCAAGGCGGCAAATACTCGGCATCGGCGCGGCTACCCTAGCCGGCGGCGCGGCGCTGTTGGGGAAGGAGGGCGAGGCGCAAACTCATGGCGGCGGCGCGATATCGTATCAGCCGGCACCCGGACAAACGAAACCCGTGAATCGACCTTATTGGGAAAAAAGTTATAGCGGCGGCCCAGTGGATGTGAAGCCGCTGCCTCCGCTGCTCCCAGGAAAAGGCTAC
>DASSGE010000936.1:0-2770 GCA_035693605.1 Binatia bacterium | reverse complement strand
GCAAAACCCTCTTCGGGAGCTTGCAGCGACAACGGCGCGGGATAGCGGCCGATGTTGACGGGGATCTCGCCGTCCACCTTCTCTTCCTGAACATCGCCGTCATAGCAAATGTAAACCGGTCCCATCGGGTCGGTGGTTGCGAGCCGATAAGCGCGGATGAACGAATCGGGCACTGCTTCGACGCTTGCCGGCTGATCGTCCCACTTGCAGAAGTCGCGCACCAGATTGCCCTGCACGTTGGCGGTATGCACCCAGTCGATCCAGGGCCGGCGATTGGCCGAGTCCATTGGACCCGTGCCGCCGAGAACGATCACCGGCAGTCGGTCGGCCCAGGCGTTGTAGATCGCCATCGACGCATGCTGCAGGCCGACGACATTGTGCACCGCAGCCGCCATCGGCCGCCCCTTGGCGCGCGCGTAACCATGCGCCAGCGCCACGGCGATCTCTTCATGGTTGCAGAGAATGATCTCCGGCGCATGATTACCGCCGTAATTGACCAGCGAATCGTGCAAGCCGCGAAAGGTCGCCCCGGGATTGATGGCGATGTACTCGATGTCGAAGGCTTTAATGACATCGACGATAACATCCGATCCCCATTCCGCGCGCGGCTTCTCGACTTTTTGCTGCGTAGCCATGGCTATACCCCTCAATCCGCCTATTTGGAAAATCGAACGCGATCCACCAACACGACCACGGCTTTACCTCTTTGGAATCTCCATGCCGCGCTGCACTGCCGGGCGCTTGCCGATCTGATCGTACCAGCGCTTGACGTTGGGATACTCCTCCAGCGCCACATGATGGCCCTCGTGGCGCCACACCCAAGGGTAGGTCGCGATGTCGGCGATCGAATATTCACCGGCGAGGTATTCCCGCTGACCCAACTCTTGATTGAGCACGTTGTAGAGCCGCTTGGCTTCCTTGTGAAAACGCTCGACGGCGAAGGGAACTTTTTCTTCCATGCGAAAAAAATAATTGGCCTGGCCGAACATCGGACCGACGCCGCCCATTTGAAACATCAGCCATTGAATGACCGTATAACGCTGCGCCATGTCGGCGGGCCAGAGTTTGCCGGACTTCTCGGCGAGGTACATCAGGATCGCGCCGGACTCGAAAAGTTTGAATGGCTTGCCGCCGGGACCTTCCGTGTCGATAATCGCCGGGATCTTGTTGTTGGGATTGATCGCCAAATACTCCGGCTTGAACTGATCGTTCTGGCCGATGTTGATGGCATGGACTTCGTAGGGCAAGCCGACCTCCTCCAACATGATCGAGGCTTTTTTGCCGTTGGGCGTGCCCCAGGTGTAAAGTTGAATCATCGGTTAATTCCTTTCTGCATGTGTGTTGACGGCCTTCGCCGCCGCCCAAACGATAAACACGGAAGCGATCAAGCATGCAAGCGAGGACCAGAAAGCGACCGCGTAACTGTGAGTCACGTCGAAGAGAAAGCCGCCGAGCCAGGCGCCGATGGCGCCGCCGAGACCGATGCTGAAGGTGAAGTAACCGAAGATCGCGCCAAAATGTTTACCATGAAAAATATCGGCTGAGATCGCCGACAACACCAGCGCCCGGGAACCCTGGCCGAGGCCGTAGCAGATCGCGTAAGTATAAAGCAGCCACGGCATCGAAGCATCGTGCATCGCCAGCAGGGCGAAGATACCGCAGGCGGAAATAATCTGCACCCAGGTAAACACCATCTGGCGGTTCATCACATCGGCGAGATAGCCGAAAAGAATCCGACCGCCGATGCTGACGACTCCCATGAGACCGAAGATCGACGCCGCAAATACTTTGCTGTAGCCGACGTCGACCGCATGAGCGATTTGATGCGTGACAATGATTTGATTGCCGAGGCTGGCCAGAGTCCGGGCGATAAACAAAAACCAAAACGCCGAATTGGTGAGCGCGCGCCGCACCGTCCAATCAACGCTCGGCTTGGTTTGGCTTCCAGCCACGCTCTCGACTCCTTGTGCGGATTCTCCGGCTACGGTTCGCGGCAGGAAATATAAAACCGGAGGAATTACCAGGAATGCCGTGATGACGGCCAGAGCCAAATAAGCCGGCGACCAGCCCCAGCGATCGATCATCAACTGAGTCACCGGCACAAGCAGGACGATGCCGACGCCGCCGCCAGCCCAGGCGATGCCAAGGGCCGTACCCTTGCGCTCGGGGAAGTTGCGCGTGATGATCGCGACGTGGGGAACCATGCCAATTAGCGCGATGCCGGCGGCGGCGACGATGCCGATCCAAAAATACAGCTGCCAGATCGAGGAGATCGTCGAAGCGAATCCCAGACCGACGAGAAGCACGATGCCGCCGAGGATCAATGTTTTGCGGCCGCCGATACGGTCGATCAATCCGCCGGCATACGGCAAACACGCGCCCTCGAAAATAATCGCCATCGAAATCGCTCCCGCCGTAGTCGCCCGCGACCAGCCGAAAGCATCGAGCATCGCGACAAAAAACACACCGAAAGTACCGTGTAAACCACGCCCCACGGCAATATGCAGGAATGCCAAGGCCACGAGACCATAACGTTTCATCGCGGTGCCAGTGGCTGGAATCGCATCGTTCATAATGAAAAGCTACCCCACTTCCAATCGGCGCGCCGTCGGCGCCTGGTTTAAGGCGCCTAACCGTCGCCCAAACTAATGTGGCAAAGCGCGCCGTTCGCCGCGCAGCGCCGACAGCAACATCGCCAATACAGCCATGCAACCGCCGACCATGAAGCTAAAATTCATCGAGCGCACAAACATCTCCGGGTTTGCCGCGG
>DASSGE010000935.1:0-2768 GCA_035693605.1 Binatia bacterium | reverse complement strand
ACTCGCGGTGATAACTGGAAACGAATAGTAAAAGAAAAAAGGCGTTCTCGTGCCGCCGGTGGAAATAACGATAAACGCGATCCAAATGGTATCCAGTGCGGTAGTGATTGCGCCCAGAGAAGTTAACGGAAATTTGTTTTTCCACGCCAACCAAACCGCACCGGCGCTATAAATCAAGAACGAGATCAAAACGACCGTCGACAGCGCTGGATAACGCGCGACGCGGGAGGGATTGAGCTGGATCACGACGATGGCAATCACGGCGAAAACCAAGCGCAACCAGGCTGCAATGCGCTCGCGTTCGCGGAACCATTCGTGCTCCAGTTGCGTTGGGGGAGAATTATCTATTGTCGCTGCCATTTATCATTCCGATGGGGCCATCCTAGCATGCATCGTCTCATTCGAGGTAGATCGTGGACGCATGATCTAGGGACCGCTCTAAGCCTTGGGCTGTGTTGCCAGGCTCGAGTCAACTAATTCTGCGTCTGTCCCATCAACATCAATGCGGCTTTGAAGCGATTGTTCACTTTGAGTTTATCGAAAATGTTTGTCAGGTGAGTTTTCACGGTCTTCTCGCTGATGAAAATTTTCTTGCCGATCTCCTCATTGGTCAGCCCCTCGGCGACCAGTTTCAGGATTTCCAGCTCACGTTTGGTCAGCGATTGAATGCTCTCGTCGCCGACTGGTGGAGCCTCCCGAGCCGAGCCGCTGTAGCTGCCGGCGATTTCTTCGAACGCCTGCCAGCACGGGATGTCTTTGTCGACCCAAGTGCCGCCGCCGTGGATCGCCTTGATGGCTTGAACCAACGACGTCGTCGGCACGCCTTTGGAGGCATAGCCACGTGCGCCGCTCTTGGCCGCATTCAAGACGTTTTCTTCGTCAGAATAGGCGGTAAGAACCAATACCTTGGTGGTAGGCGCCGTGGTGCTCATCTCCAGGAGACTTTGAACTAGGTCGCTTTTGGGCATTTTGAGATCCATGAGCAGCACGTCCGGCTTGATGCGCTCGGCCAATCTGCCGGCTTCCTCGCCGGTCGCAGCTTCACCGGCCACGAGGATGTCTTTTTCCAAAGACAAAATTTTGCGCAACCCTTCGCGGAACAATGTGTGGTCGTCGGCAATCACGACTTTGATCGGGGTCATAGGTCGCCTCTCCCTCTTTCAGTTACTCTCAATTACGCATACATCAAAAAATTACTGGTGCAAATACTCGATTTTATTAGAAATGCTCATGATAAGACTTAAGTCTTAACTTCCTCCTGATGTTTATCAGAGAGCGACCAAAATTCCTACTTAAAGCGTATTGAGATCACTGTCTGGGTCACGATAAGTAATTGGAACAATTTATTTGTAATTTTAGCTTAGTACGGAGGAACGATGAACAGATTGGTGTCAGTAAGCGGAGTGGCATTGGTAGCGATGTCGGTAGCCTTTACATCGTGTTCCACGCAAGACGAAATGGTCGCAAAGCCAGCGCCAAAACCTGCGGCACCCGCGCCAGCGGCAAAAACCGAGGCAAAGACCGAGGCGAAGGCTGAAGCCAAAGCCGAAGCGAAAGGGCCAGCGGCGACCAAATTGGCCGGTGATGTCGGACTACTCGATACCGAAAAGAATTATATGATTATTGTTACCAAGGAAGGCAAATTGGTAACGGTTGATTTCGATCCGAAGTTTCAGCCGACACAGCGGGAGATGAAAGAGGCAAAGGTCGCCGACATTGGTTTGGGTTCGGCAGCCACTGTGGTCTATACCAAGGACGGCGATAAGAGCATCGCTTCAAATATTGAGTATCTGCCGGCAAAGGGCGAGTAGGATAGTCTCCTAGGTCGCCGAGTTAAAGACGCATCAGAAGGAGAAACTGACATGAGATCAAGTAAGAAAATTGTAGGCGCCATTGCCATCATCGCCGCCGCGTCGATTGCACTGCCCTCTATCGCTCAGGAAAAGTCCGAAGAGAAGAAGGCTGAAGAGAAGAAGGCGGAGCCAGCGAAAGCTAAAGCGGAAAAGGTATCGGGTGATATCGGCTTATTGGACACCGAGAAAAATTATATGATCGTGGTGACCAAAGAGGGCAAGCTGATAACGCTGGATTACAACGCCAAGACCAAAGCGTCTGAAATTGTCGAAACCAAGACCAAGATGAGTGAAGTCGGGCTTGGCTCATCCGCCACTGTCGAGTACGTTACGAAGGGTGAAAAGAACTTCTTATCGAAAATGACTTTCGTTCCGGCCAAGGGCGAATAGTCGCTACCCAAAACGTCCGAACTACCGAGGGCGAGCACAGTTTAGATTGTGCTCGCCCTCTTTTTTTGTTGCTGGTGCTTCTTGTTGTTGGTATTTCCTCAGCGCTTCGGAAGCGAATTCTTATCGCGAAGTCTCTCGAATTAGAATCAGTCGGCCTCCTCTGCTCACACGTAGAAATAAGCACCTCGCTGACTATTATCTTTGACACTCGCTTGGTCTGTCCCTGAAAAAGACAAGTGCCTCTGCCGCAAAGTTTTGCCCGCCTCGTGTTTTAGCGGTAACCCAAATTTAGAAAATCTTTTCAACGGCCTCCTAACCATGCCTCCCTACGCCGTCCACTATTCCGCCAGACAGCTCGTGAAAGTTGTAGTAAGCCGGTCACTATCTACGACTTGAGTATTAAATTACTGTGGTGCTCGACGCACTTCGAAGTTTTTCGAAATAGGGTTGTATCTTTATTATTATTAAGATATTAGGGGGTGGAAGCGAATAGGAGAGAGTACACTGCGTCTAAAACTAGGAAGT
>DASSGE010000934.1:0-3684 GCA_035693605.1 Binatia bacterium | reverse complement strand
TTCCACATGGGCTTCGCCGCCGAACTCTTTGACCGCCTTGGTCGCCGTCTCGATGTTGCGGAAGTCGTTGGTCGCCTCGAACACGCGAAACACGTTGATGCCGTTGGCCACGGCGCGCTCGACGAACTTGTAAACGATCTTGTCGGTGTACGGCCGGTAAGCGAGAATATGCTGGCCGCGCAAAAGCATCTGCAGCTTGGTCTTGGGCATCACAGCTTTGATGCGCCGCAACCGCTCCCAGGGATCTTCGTTCAAATAACGCATGCAGACATCGAACGTCGCCCCGCCCCAAACCTCGACGGCGTAAAAGCCACAGTTGTCTATCGATGCACACAGCGGCAAAAGGTCATCAGTGGTTACGCGAGTGGCAAGTTTGCACTGCTGGCCGTCGCGCGGCGTCAAGTCGGTGATCTTGACCCTGCGGCTGCCCGCCGGCTCGGCGAGCAGTTTGTTCATGTCAGCGGCTAATTGGTTCAATATTTCTTCGTTCATGGAAAGTCTCCTATCACGGATCGCAATGTCTAAGTATTAACATGCACCGTTTATAGGCCAAGTCATCGGCGACAGTAAAGACACGTGTGCGGTTGCCGACGATCCGAAAATTTTATTTTATGTGAACTATGTGCTGTTTGTGGTTAATCATCTCCTTGCATTTCCGCACTCATTCTCCTACAACCCGGCAGATGAAGATCGCTCGACTTTACACCGGTAGCGATAATGAATCGCATTTCGAAGACATTGATATCGAGATGAATCCGCAAGGCGTTGACCAAGTTTCGGCGCTACAGCCGGCCCATGGCATACAGTTCCGCTCAGCGCCAACGAACCATCGAAGCAGCTATCATACCGTACCGCGACGGCAGTATGTCATCACCTTGTCCGGCCAAGTCGAGATCGAAACCGGCGACGGCACCGTTCGCCGCTTCGGGCCCGGGGATGTGATGCTGGCCGAAGACACCACCGGACGCGGTCACATGACCCGCGTTGTCGGCGACCAGCCGCGCCACTACGTTTTCATCCCATTGGAATAGGACACTTTATCGGCCAACAAACTTCTTTGCTCAGACGGAATCGCCTGTCCGTCGTCATCGTGCCCTGTTCGAACTTGATGCCGTCGATGATGGTGGCAACGCTGGGCATTGCCTTGCCAGAGATACGCCAGACATTCTCGCTGACCGCGATCCAAGCCGGCAGTCTATTCTCTCTAATGATGCTGATCGCCGCGCTCACCAGTGGCGTCGCCGGGCGTCTGGCAGACCGGATTGGCCGTAAAACCGTGCTCATTGCCGGCCTGAGCTTGCTCGCTGTGGGATTTGGTTGCGCCGGCATCAGCGCTGATCCAGTGCTGTTTTTCCTGCTGCTCGCGGTCACCGGTGTCGGCTATGGCTTCACGCCGCCGTCGCTTTACGCAATCATGTCCGACCTCTTGCCCGATCGTCGCGGCCTGGGCGCAAGCCTGGTATCGGTCAGCTACGGTATCGGTGGCGCCATCGGCGCCGTGCTCGCCAGCCGGATCACCGCCGCCCTCGGCTGGCGCGCGTCGTTCGTCGCCGTCGGCGTTATCGCGGGCGCCGACATGCTGCTGCAGCTTTGTTGGATTCGCGAGTCCCATCAACGACGAACCGCCGCGCAATCAGGATCGATCCGCGATGCGCTGTCTATGCCAATTATGATTCTGGCACTCGCGGAATTTATCGGCGGCTCGGTGTTTTGGGCTTCGGCCGCATGGACGCCGACGCTGCTGCGCAGCGCCAAACAACTTAATGTGCAAGACGCTGGATGGATTATGGGCATCTTGAGCATCGCTAACATGCTCGGATCGTTTACTCTGGGAAATCTATCGGACCTGTTCGGCCGCAAGCGTGTTATCGCGCTGAGCGCCTTTCCCGCAGCCGCAGCGGCGTTTGTCTTTTTCTACTGGCTGCAAACACCGCTGTCGCTCGCGATCGGTATTGCCGTCTTCGGCCTCATCAAAGCGTCGGTGCCGGCGTTGGTCGTCGCCCTGGCGCAAGAAGCCGCGCCGCCGGGCAACGCCGGCACCGCCAGCGGGATCATCATGGCGCTTCACTACTTCGCCGGCGTCGTCGCCCCTCTGATCGCCGCCCAGATCATCGCCGTCACCGGTAACATCGTCCTAGCGATGGTCCTGACGACGGCGGTACCGCTGATTCTCTACGGCTGCCTGATCGGCACCGTGCGCGAACGCAGCCGGTAAAATTCCCTTCACCACGAAGGTGAGGGTTTGAAGCAGAAAGCTATTTTAGCCACGAAAATAATAGCACCAGTACCACACCCACGAGCATCCCTGTGACGGCGCTTTTGGTCGTGTAAGCGACGGCGACCGTCACGGCCAAGGCGACGGCGCGATACGGTGCGGCCTGCGCGTCGAAACGGGGGCCGGACATGAATAGTGTGATCGAGATCAAGCCGCACAGCAGTGCGTAGGACAGATAGCGCAGCAGACGATCCCAAGTGTCGGGAAAACTCTTGCCGACGAGAAACAATTGCGGCAAGGCGCGCAAGACCAACGCCGATAGGCCAAGAATAAAAATCAGCTCTAAGCGTGACAAAGCCATTTTTCCAAACTCCAACCGATGACAGCGATCAGCGCCGCGGTCGCGAGCCAGCCCCAACCGGCATTGAACAGCGCTCCAGGAATCGCGGTGACAATGCTTGCCAGACAGACGAGCGGCATGGTTGTGCCTTTCATTTCCGCGACCAGCAAACCGGCAAAATAGCCGGGCAGAATGAATTTCAATGCCTCCTCGAATCCCGCCGGGAAACTCAAGGCTACGCCATAACCGGCCGAAGTCCCGGCCACCCACACCGTGAAAGCCGTGGCACCAATGCCGGCGAAGAAACCCAAGTTGCCGTGACCGTCGGCGACCGAACGGCCGCCACTGGCTTCTCGCTCTTTTTGAAACTGTAAATAGGGCACGATGAAACTGCTGGCGCTGACAACATGGGAGGCGATCACTAGCGGCAAACGCTTGACGCCGCAAAAGAACGGCGCCAACGCCGTGCTCATCGGCAGGAAGCGCAAGTTCATCAGTAGACCGGCGATCAACACCGTCGCCGCGGATTTACCTTCGGCGAGCGGCACGAGCACGGCGAATTGCGCTGGGCCCGAATAGACCCACGCGGACATCAGAACGACCTCTGCGAGCGTCAAACCATGCGCCTGTGCGGCAATTCCCCACGCGATCGACGACGGCACGAAGGCGACCCAGATCGGAATTGCCGCCTTCATCCCCTGGCGGAATCGCGGAGCAAAGGACATCACACTCGCTTGACGGAGGAAATTGAGAAGTTCAATGGAGCGCGTTTAATGCGAGGCGGAAGTAGCGCAGCAAACGGGCAGATCATGCTGAGCCCCGACAAGATTTTGCTGCGTCCTTGGCGTTCATTGCGGCAACTTCCGGATTCGAAACTCGCGACTCGCGCCTCTAGCCTCGTGCCTTGTGCCTACGCCGATCCCGCTACCTGCTGCTGCTTGCGCGCGTAGATCCAAAAGCTTGTCACCACCGGCGACATCACCACGATCATCATGATCGCGATCGCTGCGGCATCGCCCAACCCGCCGCCATGCCACTGACCCCATATATAAGTCGACAGCACCTGGCTTTTCGGCGACGACAGAAACACGGCCATGGTGAGCTCGCGGTAAGCCGATAACGACGTCCA
>DASSGE010000933.1:0-4847 GCA_035693605.1 Binatia bacterium | reverse complement strand
GAGACTTGCGGCGCGATTGACAAAGCCTTCGGAATGCCAGCCCGGTCACTCGCTTCGTCGGCACACCGCACCGTCGTTTTCCTGGCGACGGCATTTACTATCGCGATATTTATTTTTCTCGTCGATAAAAACCTCTTCTCTCAATCCGAGCAGTTTCAAGAGTCCGATTTCATCATGACCTTTTACGTCGCCGGCCGCCTTGTAAGCGATGGCCGGGCAGGCGATCTCTATCCAGATCCCAGCGCCAAAACCTTCGTCAACTCACGTTTCGACAAAGCCGCTCATGAGTTTCTCCCCAAGCTGCCGCAAAACTCGGCCGGCGCGTATATGTATATTCCGTTAGTCGCGGGCTTTTTCACGCCGTTCAGCAAGCTCAATCCAAATGTGGCTCTACTGCTATGGCAAGCGATATCGGTGCTAGCGCTTCTTTGGAGCTGCCGGCGCCTCGGAGAATTCACTGGGACAAAGAGCAGCGAATTATTTTTTCTCGCATTCTTTTTTCTGCCGATTTTTCTAACGTTATGGGCCGGTCAATTGGGACTGACTTTCGGCTTGCTGCCGTTGTGCTTGGGCTTCAGCCTGTTGAGCAATAATCGACCGCTGCTCGGGGGACTAGTCTGGTCGCTCTTGTTACTCAAGCCGCAGTATTTTCTCGCCGCTGCTTTCGTCGCGATCGTTTTAACATTGCACCGGCGCTATCGCACATTCATCGGCATGAGCCTTGGGGTCATCGGACTCTTGATTTTAAATTTGCTGAGCTTTGGACCGGAAGTGACTCTACAGTGGCTACAAAGCCACCAGGTCAGTGATGCTATGTACTCGAGCGGCGAGCAAGGCATTCCCAGTCATCTCATCACCGGCCTGCCAGCCAATCTGATGATTTTGTTTCCGATCGGGCAGCGCGCAGCGGTAAAATGGCCGCTCTACTTCGGCGCCGCCATCTTCTGGCTCGCGGGTTTTTATTTTACGAGCAGAATTGCCAAATTTGGATCGGATCCTTTAAGCGCACTCGCTATTGCCTTGATCGTCGGGGTCTGCTTGTCGGCAATCACCCTGCCCCATTTGCTCTATTACGACCTCTGCGTACTGATACCCGCGGGGGCGCTGCTCCTGGCGAAATCCCAACACAAGGACTTGCGACAGATCGCGATCTATGGATGGACGTTCGTCAGCGGCTTCCTCGTGCCAATGCTGGCCTTTGCCAATTCGAAGATTATCCCGCTGATCCTCGAATTGATTTTGACAGTTTTGTTCTTGGTTTTGCTCCGGAGACTTGCCCGAAAATCCGCCGCGGAAGCTTGCGACACCGCAAACGACTATTGATGGCGCTAGAAATCATCTCGGATCCCGCGACACCTGCACAGCGCTGATCGCCGCGCCCAGAAAGCACAACCCGGCTGCCGTGAGGCAGGCGAAATGAAATCCGCGCATAAAGGCGGCCAAGCCGATCGTGCTGCCATCCGCTGCTAACTGCTTGGTGAAAGATTGCAACGACGATGCGCCGCTGCCCGTCAATTGCGCGCCGACAATCGTCGTCGCCAAGGCCGCGCCGATGGAGTAACCCAGGCTGCGCACGATCGACAGAAACGCCGAGCCGACGCCGAGCCGATGGCGCGGCACAGCGGTCATCAACAGATTATTATTAGGCGTTTGAAAAAGTCCCATGCCGGTGCCGACCAGTGCGAGGCAGACGGCAATCTGCGTCGATGTCGACGCGGGAGAGAGAAAACTCATGAGCACAAACGCGCAACCGCTCACCGTCAAACCCGCGGCGCACAACCGTTCGGCGGCAAACCTCTCCGACATCCAGCCGGTGAGCGGCGCCAATAGCGCCATCGCCAACGGCGTCGGCGCGACCAGGAATCCAGCGCGCAGCGGGTCCAAGCGGAGCGCGAACTGCAAATAGAAAGGCATCAGCAGGATGCTTACGCTCATGGTGATAAAACTGATCCAGCGCGCCATATTGCCGAGAGTAAACGCGGGAATGCGAAACAGCGCCAAATCGAGCAAGGGCGCGCCGGCACGCCGCTCCCAGCGGATGAAGAAAAACAGCAGCGCAATGCCCGAAAGTAAACAGAAAATAACCGGCGGCGATCGCCAACCGCTTTTCTGCGCGGTGGCGAGACCGAAGAGTATTAGCGAGATGCAGCAGGCGAAGGACAACGCACCGATCAGATCGAAGGGCTCTTTTTTTGCCTCCGAGGGTTTGAAACTCTCCGGCGGCAGTAGCACACGTGCGGCGGCGAAACCGCAAAAGGCGAGCAGCGCGGAAACAAAAAAATTCGAGCGCCAGCCGAAGCCATGGGTCAGCAAACCGCCGATCACCGGCCCCATGGTGTAGCCGATCGCCGAGATCGCCCCGCCGGCGATGCCCATCGCCCGGCCGCGTTCTTCCGGCGGGAACAGCGCTGTCACCAAAGCAAAATTGTTCGCCATGATGAGGGCGCTGCCAGCTGCTTGCAGGGCGCGAAACACAACCAACTGCACCGCGCTCTGGGATGCACCTGCGGCGATGGAACTCATGCCGTAGAGAATGAAGCCGCCGAGAAACAAATTTCCGACGCCCAGCAGATCCGACAGCCGCCCGCATGGCAAATAGAGCGAAGCCGTGATCAATGCGTAGACCAGCGCGATCCAGCTTGCCAACGCCAGATCGGCGCCAAACTCGGTGATGATCAGCGGCAGCGCGATGCTTAACTGACCGGTGTCGGCGGTGACGATTAATGTGGCGATGGACGCCACTGATAGCGACCACCAACGGTTTCGGAGCGCGAATTTATTTGAAGGAGTCGACATGGCCTTCAGCATTTCACGGCGGTAATTTTAGCGCGCGGTTCAATGCTTTCGGATCAATGCGTGGTCCAAATCCGAATCATGGAACGTTTAAACCTTGAACCCTTGAACGAATTCTTGTTACCGCCCCACCGGCCAATACCGGCCGCCACGTTTGAGAAGCCTGAGCGGCGCGCCGTATAGCTCCTGCAACACCCGAGACTTGAGCACATCGCCGGTCCACCCGGAATGAAGCACCTTGCCGTGCCGCAGCACCAAAGTCTTGTGAAACATCGGCAAGATCTCCTCGACATGGTGGGACACGTAAATCAACGCGGCAACCCTATTGAGCTTGTTCAATTTACGCAGCGAAACCAAGAAGCTCTCGCGCGCTCCGGGATCCATACCGGCACAAGGCTCGTCGAGGATGATCAGGTAGGGTTTGGTCATGCGCGCTCGAGCGATCAGAACTTTTTGCTGCTCGCCCTGTGACAGTGTACCGAATTGCTGTCGCGCCAAGTGGCCGCAGTCCAATTCTTTTAAATATCGACGGGCCGCGGCGAATTCAGCCTTGCTCGCCTGTCCCCAATATCCGCCGAGGTAGCCGATCTGCGCGAACTTACCCGACACGACGGTATCGACCGCGAGTTCTTCGAAGGGAATCTGATTGAGTAGCGATGCGGTTACCCAGCCGATGCTTTTGCGCAGCTCGGGAAGATCGGTCAGAGTTTCGCCCTTGCGAAACACTTCGCCGCCGCCGTTTGGCCAAAGATAACCGCTGGCGATGCGCAGGAGAGTTGTCTTTCCTGAGCCGTTCGGTCCCAGGATCGCCCAATGCTCGCCCGGCTGAACGATCCACGAAATGGAATCGAGAATTTTCTTACCGTTGGCAAGATATGTTACGCCACGAAGTTCGAGCGCGGGTGTCTTTTTCACGCTGGGATTTTATCCTTAACCGACAATCCCACGTCTTAGACCAAAAGCCGCGGTGAATAAAGCTGACAGCGAGTTTTGCCTGCGTTAACTATGTTAGCGAACGGGTGCGAACAAATTTCGCCAAAGGAAGCGGCGATTAAAAACCTGACGCACCGTCCAATGATCATTTACCGCGGCGGAGCACCTGCCCGTATGAGTTCGATTCTACAGTGACGCCGAAGATCGATCACCGCCACTTCATCGGAACTTTCGCAAGCGACGAAAGCCAGTTGGCCGTCGGGACTGAACGCGATATGCGCCGGTGCACCGCCAACCGGAAGTCGCGCTCGTGGTTCGTGGTCGTGAGCGTCGATCAAGCAGATGCTCGATTCGCCGCTGTTGGACACGACAAGCCATTTGCCATCCGGACTCGGCGCAAAGAAGTGCGGATAAACGCCAACCGGAATTGTTGCGATCACGCGGTGCGTCCGGCAATCCCAAACCGTCAAAGAATCAGCGGCGAAGTTGGCGACATAACCATAGCGGCCGTCGGCGCCAAGCGCCGGCAAATGCGCCCCGCGTCCGCAGGGATGGTTGCCACCGCTTCGTGATTAGTCGTCGCGACCACGGTGACATTGTCGGACAGCGTGTTGGCGACGTAAGCAAAGCGGCTTTCGGGATCGAAAGCGATATGACCCGGTCCAAGACCGACTTTCACTTCACCAATGACCGAATAGTTTTTACCGTCGATCACGGTCACCGAGTGCGAAGCAGAGTTAGGCTGGTAGGCCCAACGACTGTCCGGCGAAACCGCGACATCGTGAGGCGCCAATCCGACCCGAATGGTTTTTTTGAACTCGCCAGCCGCGCCGAGAACAGTGACCGATCGATTTGGTCCGCTCGGCAGGTAGACTGATTCGCCATCAGCGGCAACGCAAGGCAGTAACGGCCGCTTCCCGGTCTGCGCGGTCCTAGACACGCGATCGTTTGCCGTGTCGATGATCGTCAAATCGTTGGAGCCGCTGTTGGCGACGTAAAGCCGGCGGCCATCGTGAGACAATTCCAGATGCGACGGCTCGTCGCCCACGGCTACATGCTGCAGGACTTTGCGTGTTCCGCCGTCGATCACCGCGACGCGATTTTCCGTCGTGTTGGTATAG
>DASSGE010000932.1:0-4315 GCA_035693605.1 Binatia bacterium | reverse complement strand
TTTCAGAAACCCCTTGACGCGGCGCTTGAATGCCTGCGCGAGTCGCGTTTCAAGAAAGGCGATATTATCTTTATCACCGACGGCGAGTGTCAGGTTGAGGCGCAATGGGCGCAAGCATTCCGTGAACAAAAGGCGAAACTCGGCTTCTCGCTGTTTTCGATACTCATTGATATGGGACCGGCGTCATTGGGCACGCTTAAAGAATTCAGCGATCGGATTTCGACCATTAAACAATTGACAGGCGACGAAGCGAAGGAGATCTTCGTCAAGTTTTAGTTCTTGCGCGTTATCTCCCTCATCAGCCGCATCCACTTCTCCACCCGATCGGCATACTCGTCGGTGGTTAATCCCTTTTCCGGATAGAATTTTTCGAAACCATAATTTTTGGCGCCGCTGCCATAGGCAAAAGTCTCACCGAACATTTTTTGCCCCTCCGGGCCGATGAGAAAGTCCAATAGCAGCAAAGCACCATGCGGGTGTTGCGCATTGGCGGATATACCGACTCCGCCGGCATTGGCAACCGCCAGGTCCAGGGCATGCCATGCCACGGGTGAGCCCTTCTTCGCCGCATGCGCCACATTTGTCGAAAAACCGACGAACGATATCGGCACCTCGCCGGAAACGATCAGTTCGTTGAAGCCGGGGCCGGAAGCGCCATGCAGCGTCACATCCTGATCTTTAAGTTTACGAATGAAACTGTCACTCTTGGCCCACACCATGGCGCCGAACTGCCGGGCGCTGCTCTCGTCGCTGCTGATCGCCATTTTGCCTTTGAGGACCGGCTTCAATAGATCGTCGAACTTCTTCGGCAGCGCGAGACCTTTGACCGCATTCGTATTGTAGGCCAAGCCGATGTACGACTCGCGATCTGTGGTCCAGTACACCAAACCGTTTTTGGCGGTTTCCTTGGCGCTGTCGGGATAGTTTTTTAGATGCGGTGAATGGTAGGGCGCGAAAAACTGTTCGTCGCGGAGATTCATCAGCGCTCCCGGCGTCGCCTCGACGATATCGACGATATGACGCCGGGCTTTGTGCTCCGCCAATGCTTTGTTGGTCAGCTCGATGCCGCTGGCGCGATAGACATCTAGAGTCACACCAGGATACCTGGCTTCGAATACCTTGGCGATATCTTTCGATGGCACCAGCGATGTGTACCAGACCAGTTTGTTTTCTTTTTTGGCGCCCTCATACAGCACCTTTTCACGATCGGGGCGCGAATACTTTGCCAGCTCGCTGATGCTCTTAGCCGATTGCCCCCAAGCGCTAGTGCAAAGGACCGACGACAGCAGCGCAATTGCCGCAACGAGCCGCGTTCGAGTGATCATTGGAAATTCCTTGCTCCGTACGCTTAACCGGCTTTCCGGATCTGCCGCGGGTACAGCGCATCGATCATCGCCCGTTTATGGTAGAGCGGCGTGCCGAGGTACTGATAGAGCGAATGCGCCAATACGCTATGGGCCATCAACGGATGCTTGTAGTCGGTGCCCGCGCCGGCGAAAACCATGTGCGAAAAGTTGCACGACTGATAATATCCTTCACTCGCCACGGCTTTCGCTTGGTGCACACTCGCCTTCGCCTCCATGCCCGAGTAGAGCTTCCACAAAGTTTCATAAGTGATCCAACGGGCGCCGTCGAGGTGAATCGAAATATCGACGCAATGATCCTGCACCCGTTGAAAGCGGCCAATGGGCTGACCGAATACGACCCGGGTGCGCGTGTACTCATTGGTCATTTCAAATATTTCCTGGCAGGCGCCGACTTTGTAGGCGCACAAGATCGGCAACACTTTGCCAAGCACCGACTCCACGGTCGACCAGCCGCCGCCAGCATTCAGCATGTCCTGCCTGCCGATTGAAACACCCTCGAGCTTCACTTCCGCTGCGCCGATCATGAAGCCATCGACTATGGTAACGGTAACGCCAGGAGTACTCCGGCCAACCAGCGCCAAGACCAACTGTCCGGCCTCATCGCGCGCCGCGACGATGAAATGACTCGCGGCAGCACCGTCTTGAACAAAACGTTTCGTGCCGCTGAGCTTGTAGCCATCGCCGGTTGTGACTGCCCGGGTCTGCACTGAGCGTGGGCCGAACTGAATCTGGTCATCGGAGATCGCCGGGATAACAATCGCGCTGCCGTCACAAATCTGCGGCAGCCAGTCCTTCTTCTGCTGCGCCGAGCCGGCGTCAAGAATCAATTGCGCCGCCAGCACGCCACAAGAAAAGTACGGTCCCGGCAGCGGCGCGCGGCCAAGTTCCTCGAAAACCACACCGCAGTCCATGTGCGATGTCCCGCCGCCGCCAAATTCATCCGGCACCATCATGCCGAGCCAACCAACGTCCGCAGTCTTTTTGTAAAGCTCCGGGATGAAAGCCTGTTTTTTCTGATACCAGTCGGTGATGACATAGGACGGCGCTTCGGCCTTAATAAAATCCGCCGCCACTTTCTTCAACATATTTTGGTCGTCATTTAATTTGAGATCCATGAGACTTATTCCTTCTCTGCAGACAGGATGCTGCTACTCCCCAACCGTTGTCGGCGCCGCTTCTTGTGCCGGACGGCCCAGGCCGAGACGGCGCGCGATGATCAGACGGTCGGTGTCCAAAGTGCCGCCGCCATGGAGCCAGCCCGGACCGCTGCGCACCGTGTATTCGAAGTCGGCCACTTCATGCACGCTGTTGTCCGGAACCAGTGCGTCGTAACCGAGAATTCGCTGCACTCGTTCGGAATTGCGCAAGCGCACCATGCGTTGGAAGTAGAGATACTGTGGCCCGCCATAGGTATGCGGCTCCTTGACATAACGGTGCCAGAAATTACGCAGCCCCATCAGTCGTTGGACGTCAAGATCGATCAGCATGTCGGCGATCTCGTCGCGGATATCCTGATCTTCCATGAGGCTCTCGCCATCAAAGTTGGTTTTTTGGCAATGCTCGATGATCCGCTTGAATAGCGGCTGCTCCGCCACGCTACCACCGCCGCCGTGTTCCAGCTCTAAATAACTGTTGGCCACTTTCCAGCCATTGTTCTCGCCGCCGACCAAATATTTCGCCGGCACCCGGACATTATCGAAGAACACCGCGTTCTTGATGCCCATCATCAGATGCATATGCTGCAGTGTGATTCCCGGCAGAGTGGCGGGAATATAGAGCCAGCCGAGATTCTCATGGCGCTTTCCCGCAGGGTTGGTACAGACAAATGTCCAAAGATAGTCCGGCGGCAAATGATGTCCGACCAACACCTTTTGCCCGTTGACGACATAGTGATCGCCGTCGCGAATCGCCTTGGTCTGGCAGTTGGCGACATCGCTGCCACCCTGCGGCTCGGTCAAGACTTGCCACACCGCCAGTTCGCCGCGCGCCATCGGCGGCAAGAACTCCAACTTTTGCTCTTCACTGCCGAACTTCATCAGGGCCGGCGCAACCAATCGCGCCAGGGTGTAGAACACCGAGCCCAATGATAGGCCATAGCGGTCTATTTCGGTTTCGAGAACGAACTGATGATCCAGACTCAAACCAGCGCCGCCGTATTTCACTGGATAAGTGGGAAATAGCCAGCGCTTCTGCCCCAATTTACCCGCCAAAGCGCGGCGGAATTTGTACTCTTCATCGTTTTCTCGGGTCGACCAGTTGCCCGACCAGCGCAGATGTTCGCTGCCTTTCATATTCTCCGCCAACCACGCGCGCACCTCATGACGAAATGCGCTGATCTCCGGAGTGTCTTGTTGTAAACTAAAGTCCATTGTCACATCTCCTCCCTTTAAACTTCTGTAATAAATTAAATTCGTGACCGCATCATATGCGCAAATTTCGTGTCGGACCCGTGATCGTGCCCGTCATTCGCCGACGAGCTAGACATTCCAATCGCCGCCCACCAATCGCGGAATGATCGGATGCAAAATACGATACGATAATCCCCAGAGCCGATGTTCGCCGATTCGGTAATAGGACACCTGCTCGGCTTTCTGCCAGGTCGGAAAGCGGTCGATCATCCTGTCATGGGCTCCGGGGGCGACCAGATCGCTGAGTCGAACGTCGACGATCTCGGCGATTTCTCGCTCAGCGATCTGCCAGCGCTCCGGCACCGTGATACGCGCGACGTAGGGAAAAACCCGATAACCGGTGGTGCGCGTCTGTTCCATCGGCAGCTCGGCCAATATATCCTCACGCGGAACGACCAGGCCGAGCTCTTCGCGCGCTTCGCGCAGCGCGGTATCGAGCATGGTGTCGTCCTCCGGATCATGCTTGCCGCCCGGAAAAGCGATTTGCCCGCCATGCACACCGCCGGGCTTGCGCAGGATCATGACGATGTGCAGTTCACC
>DASSGE010000931.1:0-3969 GCA_035693605.1 Binatia bacterium | reverse complement strand
GCGCGCGGTTGAATTTATTGCACCGGTGTACGTCGGTGATGTCGTAAGTTTTTACACAACCGTGATACGCGAGGGAAGCACCTCAATAACGGTGCGGGTGAGTGTCGAAGCGGAACGGGCTGTGGATGCGGCGCAGCGCGTTAAAGTGACCGAGGCTGAGGTTATCTACGTTGCCGTCGACGAAGCCGGAAAGCCGATTCCATTACGTTGAGGATTTGCCGGTGCTTAGAAACAGTCTGCAGATCGGTTTAGCGTTGTGCCAGTTGTTCGTGATTTGGGCGACCGCGGTTCAGGCCGACAGCCCCGTCGGCGACGAGTCGAGACCCGCTTGTTGTCGCCATGAAGGCGGCGAGATTGCGCAGTTGCACAAAAACGCCGATCTTCTGTACAGTCAATTCAAACCGAAAGAAGCGGTTACAGAGCTGCTTAAAATTCTTCAGATCGACGGCAACAACTTCGAAGCCTTGGTCAAGCTTGCTCGCGCCCATATCGATATCGGCGACTTACTACCCGAGAGCGGCGTCAATTGGCAAGAACCCAAACTGAAAGAATATATGACGGCACGGGACTACGCGCGCAAGGCGCTTCGTGTCAATCCCAAATCGACGTGGAGCCATTTCTGGATCGCTGCGGCAGTGGGCAGCATTGCCGTGGTGTCACCGGTGTCCAAGCAAGTCGAGCTGTCGACTGAAATTCGCGATGAGGTGGAAAAATCCATCGCGTTGGATCCGAAGAATGGATTAGCCTATCACGTCTACGGCGTTTGGCACCGAAAAGTTGCAGAGATCGGCGGCGCCAGTCGAATGTTAGCTTCGATGGTTTTCGGCAAGAGTTTGCCCAAGGGCAGTTTGGAAAAATCCATTGAATACTTGAAAAAAGCCGTGACGCTGAATCCCGCGGCGATCGTGTCTCGGCTCGAGCTAGCGCGCAGCTATGCCGCCAAATTGGAATGGCCAGAGGCGCGCGCGTCGCTTAAATCGATTGGCGAACTACCGGTGCAGTTCTCCGACGACGCCAAGCACAAACAACAAGCCCTGGCGATGCTCGAAGAGCTTAAGGACCGTTAGCCGCACAAGCTGAACCGCCATTTTCCAGGAGGAACTGTAATACTTCCGACCTGATTTGGCGTAGCGGTAGCAGATGACCGTGTTCGGGATAGAGCACGAGGCGGTGCGGTTTGCCAAGCGCCTTCAAGCGTTCATCAAGCAAGTGCGCCTGTGTCGCCGGGATCAACGAATCCTGGGCGCCGTGTAAGATCAGTGTCGCGCCAGGCCAGCGGTCCGTTTCGTTCAACAGATTCTGCAATTTGGGTTCAGCGGCGTCGTTGGGATTGAGCAGCTTGCGCAACCACGGGCTCGACGCATCGCGGTACAGACGCGGCAAATCGTAGGCGCCGGAGTGGAGCAGCGCGCCTTTCACGCCAGGGATCTGAGTGATCAGCGCCGCTGCCACCACGGCGCCGCGGGAAAATCCATAGAAGTAAACTCGCTGTGGGTCAATCCAGGGCAGTGTCTTGGCAATGGCAACCGCATCGTTAACCACCTGGCGGGTCGCGTCCGGCGTCGGCCCGGCTGGTACTTGAGTGTCGCCATAGCCAGGCAATGAGATTGCAAGACTGGCGTAACAAATTTCGCTGGCAAACGTGTCAGCTGCCGGCAACAAGCGACGCGCGCCGATACCGACCAAGCTGTGACCATGGAGCAAGACCACTAGAGGAAACGGTCCTGTGCCCTTGGGGCGGGTGACAAAGCCTTCGGCTTTGCCATCGGCACTGTCGAACATGAAACGATGGGTCGACGCCTCGGACAGGCCGGCGAGATCACGCGGCGCGAGGGTTGTGATAGAAGCACACCCCGCTGCTAGAACGCCGAACAAACTGAGCGCAAGTAATAGGTGCTGCATGCGAGTTTAGTAACACTGCAACGAGAAAAATCAAAACGTTTGCACCTGGGTGGCGCAAACAGTATCAATGATCGCGGCTCATGAAAAATCGTTTTTTCGGTACGCTCTTGGCGGCTGCAGCATTGGTGATCGCCTGTGGCGATGCCGCGAAGACACCCCCGGTTCTACGTGTCGGTTTCGTTCCGTCGGAGGATGCGGCGCAGGTGATGCAGAATGCCCAACCCTTGATCGAAATCCTGCGCGCGCGATTGGCGATGGAGATTGAGCCGTTTGTCGCAAGCGATTACACCGGCGTGGTCGAAGCCTTGCGCGCCAACAAACTTGACGTTGCGTTCCTGACGCCGGCATCCTACGTGCTGGCCAAAAACGAAACCAACGTCAGGGTCGTGCTGAAATCGGAACGCAAGGGCATTCCCGCCTACTATGCTGCAATTATAAGTCGCGGCGATAGCGGCATTAAGACGCTGGCAGATTTGCGCGGCAAAACCTTTGCGTTCGGCGATTCATTATCGACCACCGGCCATGTGTTTCCGCGCAAGATGTTGAAGGAGCATGGCATCGACCCGGTGCGTGATTTCAAACAGGTGCTTTACTCCGGCGGTCACGACGCCACGGTGCTGGCGGTGCTCAACGGTAAAGTCGACGCCGGAGCGACCTATGCCAACTCGCCCGACAGCGAGGACACCGCCTGGATGCGTTATTTGAAAAATCCCGAAGATGTCAAAAAAATTTATGCCATCGCTTTCTCCGAGCCGATACCGGCGGACAATCTTGTCATCAACGGCAATCTCGACGGACGTCTTGCGCAAAAGATCGAAAATGTCTTTGTCGAGCTCTCGCGCGATCCCAAGGGAAAAAAAATGCTGCGCGAGTTGTACCAGATCGATGGTTTCGTCAGCGCCGCGGATAAGGACTACGATTCCGTGCGTCAGGCGTTCATCGACGCTGGAATCCCGCTGAGAGCGGCATTGCAGAAAAATAAACCGTGACCATTCTCGAGATTCGCGGCCTGCAGACTTCGTACAACGGTTCGGTGCCGGTGCTGCGCGGCATCAATCTAACAGTTGGCCGTGGAGAATTCGTCGGCGTCATCGGACTTTCCGGGTCGGGTAAATCGACGCTGCTACGCAGTATCAATCGCCTCATTGACGTCGATGGCGGGTCAATCGTCGTTCCCGCGTCGCTGTTTAACGGCCGGACCGGACCCGCGATGGACATCCTACGGCTCGCCGATTCCGAGCTGCGCCAGGTGCGGCGGCGCATAGGCATGATCTTTCAGCAGTTCAACATCGTTCGCCGCTTGTCGGTTATCGACAACGTACTCTCCGGCGGCTTGGGCTATCAACCGGCATGGCGCAGCACGCTGCGGATTTTTTCCCGTGAGGAGCGGCGCCGTGCGCTGATTAACTTGAAACGCGTGGGACTGCTCGATCACGCCTACAAACGAGCCGACGAACTTTCCGGTGGCGAACAACAGCGCGTCGCCATCGCCCGAACCTTGATGCAAGAGCCGGCGATTATTCTGGCCGATGAGCCGGTGTCAAGCCTCGATCCCAAACTATCGCGTGTGGTGCTCGATATTCTCAAACGGATCTGCCGCGAGGATGGTATTACGGCGCTGGTGAGTCTGCACACTCTCGACTTGACCCGCGAATATGCCGACCGGGTGGTTGGCTTGAAAGATGGCCAAATCGTTTTCGATGGCGCGATAGAAGAACTTACCGACAGCATCGTTGATGCAGTCTATGGGCCGAGCGATTAGTACCCGCGCACATTCTGCTTTCAGGTTCATCAACCTTCGCCCGCGCACAGTAATAATCGATATCTGGATGAGCTGCGGCAAAGGTGGTGAGCTAAGTCTGTCTTAAATTTTCCCTTGGACCGGGAATTCGGGCGGAGGGATCGGAGCGTTTCCCGCGGAGCTGCCAATCACGGCCGTTGCGAGTCTACTTCGATAGCTAAAGAAACATGGCTTCAGCAGAAACGCCCCAAGAGTTTGTTGCTGGGACGTGATATTGAACGGGGTGGTCTGTTGCACCTAGCGAGCAGCGACCGCGGCTACATTAT
>DASSGE010000930.1:0-6806 GCA_035693605.1 Binatia bacterium | reverse complement strand
AGTTTGGTCAGGATCAGCCAGAGCATCGCCGGATTACTGGCGACGATGGGAAGGTTCAACTCGGTTTCCAACTTGTCGAGAATCGGGATCGGGTCGAGCAAGGCGCCTTGGAAATAGATGGCGTCGACGTTGGGAAATTCGCTCAAGGCTTTCCGGGTCATGTCTGCGACATCGCGCGACGTGAGCTTTTGCGCGTCGGTGTGGGCGCGCAGGATCTGCGGCGGATAGAACGACTCGATGCCAAATCCGGCAAGGTAGTCGTAGTACATTTTTTTCAAGCGATCGTCCACCGGCGTCATCAGCAGGATTTTCCGCGCTGAAAAGGTTTTCAGTGCGGCCACAGAGGAACGCAGCGCCAAGGATACCGGTACGCTCAGTGCGGATGAAACTTGCTCCCACATGCCCGGATTGAGCGCTTCCTTGGGCGCGCCGCTGATGATTAGGCCGTGCCAATCATTGGCGGCAATCAGCTGGCGCGATTGTTCGATCAAAGCCTCGACTTTGCCCTGGGCGTCGTAGAGCGAAGTCTTTTCACCGCTTTCCTGCATAAAGGTAAAGTCGATGTCGCTGGGAATGAATTTTTTGAAGCTCGCGTGGTGCGGGCTCGACGGCGCGCTCGAGCCGAGAAAACCGATTTTGATTTGTCCGGTTTGAGTCATGGGTAGTCCGTAAGCGGGCGAATGTTACTCGGCCCCAAGGATGAAATTGCCGACGTGTTGCCTTACTGTTCCGAGGCCAGGGAACCGCGTACTCCCCAGTCGTCTTTGCCGGTGTCGTGAAACAGGATATTAAGGGATTCGGGCTTGATGTTGGCGACCTCGGCGAAGTCCTTGGAGATGCGTTTGACCAGCTCGTTTTTCTGCTCCTTGGTCTTGCCCGGAAACATGTAAATATGAACGACAGGCATAGAAACCTCCATGTGTTGGATTGATTTAGCCATACGCAAGCGCGCGCTGAAAGGCAACCGGAAAGCGCCGTGGATCAGGATGCGACTTAATCGAGTCTGCTGAAGTGAGGCGATTAGATTTCTCGCGACCGCCACCGCGTCAATCGGCTTGACAACGGCAGGCGGTTGGGAGAATGATGGGCCACTTCAGCAGCGGAGCAATATCATGGAAAGAACGCTGGTTACCTGGTGGGGTTTTTCTCTCGCGGAGCGGCAACTGTTCCTGATCAAGTCAGGAGTTTTTCTTTCGATTTGCGGCGCAACGTTGTTTGTCGCTCTGGCGTCGAGCTATCCTGCGGTTCACGATACCCTGCACAATGTCCGTCACGCGCTTGCTGTAGTTCCTTGTCACTAAGAGCGCTCGCCGCTGTCTTCTATTTCTGCTGCATTTTGATACTCGGCACGGATGCGAGCGCCGAGGAATTCAATATCTATCTGAAGACTTCACCGGCAATGGGGTTCTTACGACCTTTTGCAGACCCGGTGAATATTTCCGTACTCGTTACTCACGCCGACGGCCGACCGGTGGAGCAGGGCAGCGTCGGCATTGTTCTTGACGCGCCAAAGTCCGGAGTTTTCTGGTCGACCGATTTCCCGGTAGTGGAAAACAGCCGCTTGCTCGAATTGGTTTTGCCCCTGCGCCAAGGCCGCGCCGGTTGGAAATATCTCTTTCCGATCCGCGGCGATTATCGCTTGTCGGTGACCCTGATCGCCAGCGATGGCAAGACGACGGCCAGGAACTTTATTATTTCAGTGGCAGAAAATCGCACGAAGTGGTTATGGCTCGGATTGTTTTGCGCCGCGCTGTTTGTATTTGGTTTCGCCGCCGGTAGGGTTTTTACGTTCATTCCAGTGACAAGAACAACGTCATGGCTGCTATTAGTTTTTGCTGCTGCCGGCATCGCGAGCGGTCATGACGCGCCCTCGTCGGTTGAGAATATAGCGAACCCCTCCATGTCGCTGGAAATCGCTGCCGCTACCGTCGGCAAACCAACGCGTTTACGGTGGCGCGCACCAAATGGCGATGCGGCACGTACGCTGCTGTCTTTAACAATTTTGCATTTGGAAAAACATAAGACGGTTTTTGCTATCGACAAAGTGTCGGTGGACAAGGAATATTTGTTGGATTTTCATTTCCCGGACGGCGCGGAGTATCGCGTGAATTCGATCGCAGAGAGGCCCGGCCAAGAGCCCGTTCGCACCGAGCAGTTGGTGGCGGTTACCGGTATCGAGCCGGCGATGACCGCGCAGCTACCCTCACTGGTCTTTTTTCTGCTGGTGATCGCGCTTGGACTGGGCGCCGGACGCTTGAGCAAGACGTCGTCTGCTCACTGACTCAATTCTGTGAGTTGGGACAAATAAAAAGGGCAACCGTCGATGCCGGCTGCCCTTTTTATTTAACTCGGTTAAAATTTATTCTGACACGTCGATGAGCACGCCGTCTGGATCGGACATCTGATACTGGCCGAAACAGCAAGTGGCCAGCAATTTCTGCCGCACTTCACGCTCGGGGTTTTTTTCCGGGCGAATATCCTGCGGTCCATTAGCATATTGGGTCGAATACTTGGCGACATCGGCTTTGAAGGCAGACAGACTCTCAACCTTGAAGCCAATATGATCGAGGGCAGGCCGTTCTATGCCGGAGCCGGCGAAATCGGCTATTTTCCATGGCATCACAGCCAAAGTAACCTTGCCGTCGGAAAGATAATGATTGGGATCGCCGTTGGGTTTCTCGAGTTCCTGCAACTCGAAGACGTCCCGATAAAACTCGCCGCACAGTTCCGGATCGACGCAGCGCAAGGCGAAATGGCCGACACGACGCTTACGGTCCTCGACTTTATCCGTGTAGAGGCCGGTTCGATTGGTCATATTCAACTGTGACAGGTCGAAGACATTGCCATTGGGGTCGTGCATGCTGATCCCCGCGAAGGGGCGATTGCTTGGGCGATGCAGCACCTGGACCTTGGGATACTTATCTTTGAGCCGGCCAAAGACAACTTCAACATCTTCGACTTCGAAACCAAAGTGATCAAATCCGGCCTGCCGTCCAGGCGCCCGCGGATTCAAATTGAGCCCGACGTAACCATCGCTGACCGTGACCGCGCCACCGTAGGTCCGGCTCGCTCGTTTCATTCCGAACACATCGCGGAAAAAATCTCCTTCGTGTTCGACGTTGCTACTGACGATCGCCAAGTGTCTCATTTGTGCAAACATGGTGGGCTCCTTTACAGTTAAATTGACTCAACCTAGTTGAAGCGGGAATGACTTGTCAATCGAAAACAGGAGTTCTGGAGTGATGGGCAACTGGAGTAGCGGATGGTCGGCATCGATCCAGTACTCCTGTACTCCGTCACTCCAACCGAGCCGCTAGACATTGACGACAACCACACCCTTGGGCTCGAGATAGTAATCGAGCGCCTCGGGGCCATGCTCGCGGCCGACGCCGCTCGACTTGACGCCGCCGAAGGGCAGCTCGTCGTAACCGTAGTGCAGCGAGTTGACCCAAACGTTGCCAGCTTGGAGTTTGTCGATCGCTTTGTTGGCGTGGAGCAAATTGCGCGTCCAGATCGACGAGCCGAGACCGAACTCGGATGAGTTGGCTTTCTCCAATGCTTCGTCGAGGGTCTTGAACGTGTACACCGGTAACGCTGGACCGAAGACTTCTTCTTTGGTCAAGCGCGAATCTTCCGGCACATGGGTCATCAGCGTCGGCAGATAGAAAAAGCCGTTGTCAAACTCGGCGCCTTTGGGGCGTTCGCCGCCGAACAACACTTTGCCGCCGCGCGCTTTGGCGTCTTCCACCTGTTCTTCGACTTCCTGGCGCTGGGAGCCGATATGGATCGGTCCCATGCGGGTCTCTTTGCTCATCCCGTTGCCGACGGTTTTCTTCTTCAGAATTTCCACCAGGCCGCCGATGAAATTGTCGGCGATGGATTCTTGCAGGAACAAACGCTTTACGCCCAAGCACATCTGGCCGCAGTTAAAGTAACGACCGACATCGGCCATCTTCACCGCCAAATCGACGTTGGCGTCTTCCATGACGATCATCGGGTCGCTGCCGCCCAATTCCAATGTCACGCGCTTGATTTCGCGGCCGGCGACTTCCATGACATGGCGGCCCACGGGGGTCGAGCCGGTGAAAGCGATGCGGCGAACCCGCGGGTTGCGCAGCAGCTCCTCACCAACGCTGCCGCCCGGACCGGTGACGATGTTGACGGTGCCCTTGGGCAACTGCTTCTGCGCTTTTCCTTCGCCGAAGGTGGCCTGGGCAATGAGCTCGATGACTTTGATCGTCGCCAGTGGCGTCGTGCTGGCCGGCTTGATGATGATCGTGTTGCCGGCGGCCAGCGCGGGGCCGAGTTTGGTGCCCATTAAGGTCAGCGGGAAGTTCCACGGCACGATGCCGCCGCAAACGCCGATCGGTTGGCGCACGACCATGCCGTAGGCGTTCTTTTGCGGCAGTGGCACGTGTGAGCCGCGCACTTTGGAAGCGAGGCCGGCGTAGAACTCCAGCCCGTGCACGAGATGGTGAATTTCCAAGCCCGCTTCGAACAACGTCTTGCCCTGTTCCTGGGTCAGCAGTTGCGCGATCTCGGCGGTATTTTTCTTGATCAGCTCGCCGGCATTCATCAAAGCATTGCCGCGATCTTCGGGGGAAACATCGGACCACACTTTGAAGGCTTCTTCTGCGGCGGAAATCGCCTGTTGCACATCTTTGTCATTGCCTTGGGGCACGGTATCGACGGTCGCGCCGGTGGCGGGATTGCGCACTTCACTGGTGTTTTTGGTTACTGAATCGACGGACTCGCCGCCGATAAACATCTTGGCCATTACTTAACCTCCATAAAAGTAAAAAATTACAAGGAAAAAACAAAAAAGCTGTCCGAGTAAAGTTTTACCTGCTTAATTTTTAATTTGCCTTGGGTACTTATTTGCCGGCGAATTTTGCTGTGCGTTTTTCCAGATAGGCCTTGACGCCTTCCTGACCGTCTTCGCTGCCGAAGGTCTGCGCCAACAGCTCGCGCTCGAAAGCCAGGCCGTCGGGGAGCGACAGTTCGAGACCGGTAGTGATGGCACGCTTCACCTTTCCCACGGCCAGACTGCTCTTGTTCGGCACGACGAATTGCCGCGCATAATCCATCACTTGATCGATGAATCCTTCTTTGTCGTAGATGTAATGAACCAAGCCCATTTCCAGCGCTTCTTCGAAGGCGATGGTCTTGCCGGTGAAGCAGAGCTCCATGGCGCGCGCTTTGCCGACCAAGCGCGGCAGGCGCTGAGTGCCGCCCATGCCGGGCATGACGCCTAAATTGATTTCCGCCAAGCCGACACGGCCGCCTTCCTTTTTGGCGATACGAATGTCGCAGGCCATGGCGATTTCCAAACCACCGCCGACGGCGTGGCCGTTGATGGCGGCAATGATGATCTTCGGGGTGTTCTCCAGCCGCATCAGCACTTCATGGCCGTGCAGCGCGAAATTGTTTTTGAAACCGAGCGACTTGCTTGAGAGCATGTTGATGTCGGCGCCGGCGGAGAAAAACTTCTCGACTTTGCCGGTGATGACGATAGCGTGAACATCGTCGTTGAAGCGGGCGTCGAGCACCGCCGCGTCCAATTCTTTGAGTAATTCCGTAGTGTAGCTATTGACCGGCGGGCGGTTGATTTCCAGGACTGCGATGCCGCTGTCGATACGCGATTCGATCATTGCCATAGTTCGTGCCTCCTCATCAAAATCAACTAAATGACTTAGCTGGCATGCCTGCGTAAGTCAAGGTACCGAAGCCGAGGAACGAACGGAGATGTATGATAAACCAAAGCTTTTTTTAATTGTCCAACGTTCTTTCACTGGCCCAACGCGCGTGCAGAAAAATGCTTGGCGGAAAATTGGAATATTGGCAAGCGCCCCGGAATGTGACATCACTAGCCGAACTGACGGAAGGACACCCTTGGCAAAAAACGATTCCCATGAAGAGCAATTGAAGACGGGCCTCACTGCGCTTGCTGCCGCCGGCATCGCTGTCGAGCGGCCGAGTCCTGCTGTGATCTCGCGATTACGCGAAGTTTGGCGCAAGTCCAGGGAAATCGATTTGGCTGCGATTTTCCTACTCGGCAAAATCGTCAGTGGCGAAGCAGCGCAACTGTTGCGTGAGTTCGATCGCGATAGCACCGACAAGGAGTTAAAAAAAGAAATCAAACGATCACTTTTCAAGCTCGGTCAAAAAGGGGTTGTGGCGCCGCCGCAGCCCGCGGAGGACAAGACACCCGCGCCAGTGTTCGAGCGCGAAGGTCAAATTGAGGCCTATATGTCCGCCGTTGATGGCGGCGGCGGACGATTGGTTTGGATCGCCAAGCCCCAGCCCAATCGCGGCTTGCAGGTGATCCAGGCGATGGTGCATGACCGCGAGGGACTTTTGCGCTTCGGCGGGGTGCAGATGAAGCGCAAAGAACTGCGCGCTATGGCCGACGACATCAAGCAGCAGCATGGCGTCACCATGATCGCTATCCCATGGCAATTTGCCGACTGGATCGTTTATGACGGTTATGAAAAGGCCAAGGCGCGCGGCCAGAGCGGGCTTGACGACTTTCACACAATTCGGTCGGCGATCGGTACTAGTAAGCCGAAAGCCGTCATTCACCCAGTCTATGAAAAACTCGGGACAGCGGATTTTCGCGAAGGCGCGTGGCGCGAGCAATCGCGACGGCTGCTCGAAGAACCCGAGCTACGCTATTGGGTCATCATCGACGAGTGGGTGCAGGACAGCCTAGCGGCACTGCATGAAGCGCAGTCGAGCCCCTTGATTCTCAATCAAGTGCAAAAGGAAGAACGTCTCGCCAGCGTCGTGCGCGATGCCGTGAAGAC
>DASSGE010000929.1:0-6547 GCA_035693605.1 Binatia bacterium | reverse complement strand
GCGCTTTTTTCTGATCGTCGCGCAACTTGTCGTAGTCAATTTTCTCCAGGAGTGTTTTCAGCAGCCCCGGATAGTCGCCGCTGTCGTAGACGTTGCCGCTGATCGTGCTGTAGGGCATCTCATCGGCTTGGATCAAATTTTTCCGGCGCACTTCGATCGGACTCAGGTTGAGCGCCTGCGCCACCCGATCCATCATACGCTCCCAGATGAAACACATGCCCGGCTTGCCGATGCCGCGATTGGGGATGACCGGACACTTGTTGGTCACCACCGCGTTGCCTTCCATGTAGATCGCCGGGGTTTTGTAAGTATTGGACAGATTGTTGAGTTTGTTGGTGAAGTGAATCGTCAGCGTGCTGATTGAGCCGCCGACATCGTCGTACTCTTTGAACTTGAGGCCAAGCACGGTGCCGTCGTTTTTCACCGCCGCTTCGGCTTCGACTTCCTGAGCGCAGGCATGGCCGCCCGCCATCATATGCTCGGTGCGGTCCTCGATCCATTTCACCGGCCGGCCGGTTTTCATCGCCAGCAGCGACACCAGGACGACATATTTGCGAATCAAGTGAATCTTCTGGCCGAAGCCACCCCCGACATCGGGAATAATCACGCGAACATCCTGCAGCCCCAAGGCTTCGCGCAAGCCGTCATAGATGACTTCCGGCACCTGCGCCGTCACCCAGACGGTCAGTCGTTTGCTCGCGGCGTCGAAGGAGGCAATGACGTTAAACGGCTCCAAGGGAGTCGAGCTGTAGCGGTGAATTTTCAGTTTCTCGCTAACCACGCGATCGGCAGACTTGAATGCCGCGTCGATGTCGCCGTATTGCAGCGAACCGGTCCAAGCCAGGTTGGTGCCGAGTTCATCGAAAAGCGCGGCCGACGACTGTTTGATCGCTTCGTGAACGTCGACGTTCGGGCGCAGCGGCTCGTACTCGACTTGGATCAATTCGAGAGCATCTTCCGCCGTACCGCGATCCCATGCGGCCACCGCACCGATCGGCTCACCGACATAGCGAACTTTGCCCACGGCCCCGGCGTACTCATCGATTGGTCTTTTCAAACCGGCGGCGTAGCGGCCGGGCTTGAAGGGCTTGGTCAGCTTCTTCACGTCATCGGGAGTCACGACGGCAAATACATTGGGCTGCTTGAGCGCCTCCGCAGCGTCGACCGAGAGAATCTTCGCGTGCGCGTGCGGACTGCGCAGGATCATCGCCTGGAGCATGCCCGGCAATTGGAAATCATCGGTGTACAGTCCGCGGCCGGTAACATGGCGCGGCCCTTCTTTGCTGCGTGAACGGTTGCCGACGAATTTAGCCATTTTTCATTCCCTTCGCCGCCTCTTTCACGGCGTCGACGATCTGCACGTAGCCGGTGCACATGCAAAGATTGCCGGCCAGTGCTTTGCGGATTTCGTCTTCCGATGGATTGGGGTTTTTCTGCAGCAGCGCGTGGCTGGTCATCACCATTCCTGGCGTGCAATAGCCGCATTGAAAAGCATAGTTCTTGACGAACGCTTCCTGCACCGGATTGAGATCGCCGTCCTTAGCCAGCCCTTCAACGGTGGTGATCTCGCACCCGTCCGCCTGCACCGCGAAATGCAGACAAGATTTCACGACTTTGCCGTCGAGCAGTATCGAGCAGGCACCGCACTCGCCGACGACACAGCCGACATGGGTGCCGGTCAAGCCGATGGTTTCGCGAAGGAAATGCGCCAGCAAAATGCGCGGCTCGACCGCTTCTTCGTAGAGCCGGCCATTGATGGTAACACGAATAGTTTGCTTCATAAGGTCCTTAACCTAACTTGTGATACCGAAGGGTTCAACTAACGCGTTGACAAGCTTCCTGAACGGCGCGACCGACCAGGACTTTCACCAGTTCGCGTTTGTATTCGGCCGAGCCGCGGTTGTCGTCGGTGGGGTCGCATTCGCTGGCTGCGACTTCGCCCATCTCTCGTAGGATCTCATCGTTGATCGCTTTGCCGCGGATGACGGCTTCGGCTTGTTTGGCGTGGACAATGGTCGAGGCCACGGAATTTAAACCCAGTCGGACATCTTCGCAGACACCGTTCTTAACATCGAGCGTGATGGCCACACCCACAGTGGCAAAATCTTCGACGCTGCGCGGTGTGAACTTGATATGCGACCAGCATGATCGAGTCGGCGGCGGGACGTGGATTTCGCACAGGAGCTCGCCCGGTTCCATGGCGGTTTGATAGTAGTCGACGAAGAACTGGTCAAGCGGCAAAGTCCGCTGACCCTTGCTGCTGGTGAGCGTGACTTCGGCATCCAAGGCAATCAGGCTCGCACCCGGATCGGTGAGTGGATCGCCGACGGCAAGATTGCCGCCGACGGTGCCCATGTTACGGATACGCGGCTGGGCGACTTTGCGAAAGGTTTCATGGAGCAGGGGATAGCGCTGCTGCACGACTTTGCTAAGCTCGATGTCTCGGTGGCGTGCGCCGGCGCCGATCCGCAGGCCGTCTTTAGCGCTATAGGTAATCCTGTCGAATTTCGGCAGTCGTGCCAGGCTGATGATGACTTTGGGACTGAGCAGCCGCTGGCGCATCATGATGATCATCGATGTGCCGCCCGCCATAACTCTGCCGTCGTCACCGTGTTTTTCCATCAAGGCGAAGACTTTTTTCAGCGTCGTCGGTTCCTGGTAGTCGAACCTGATCATGACTTAGCCTTCTCCCGCAGCGCACGAAGAATTTTTTCCGGGGTGATCGGCAGGGTCTTCACGCGCACGCCGACGGCGTCGAAGATGGCGTTGTTGATGACCGCGGCGGTCGGGTCCATGTTGAGTTCGCCCAAGCCCTTGGCGCCAAAAGGCCCGGTGGGCTCGTAGGAATCGGCGAAGGCATGCTGCAGCGGCGGCATATCGCGCATGGAGGGGATTCGGTAATCGGAAAAATTTGGATTGATCGGGCGGCCTTCGTCGATTTGCAATCCTTCTGTGAGCGCGTAGCCGATGCCTTGAGCCAAACCGCCTTCGACCTGGCCTTCGGCGCCGATCGGATAGATCACCGTGCCGCAGTCCGAAGCGACAACCATTTGCAATACTCTTACCTGGCCGGTTTGCGGATCGACGTGAACCTGCGCCGCCTGAACACCATAATTATAAGCGCCCGATTCGTTGCCGAAGCGCGTGCTGTCGGGAAGCACCGAGTCGGCATCGAAACTGCCGGAACCGACGATCGGCGCGCCGTTGTGGCGGAACAGTCTGGCGCGTGCGACATCGGCGACCGTGACCGACTTACCTTCAGCGCCGCGCACGAAGATACGACCATCGCGCGAGATTAAGTCGGCTGCGTTGGCCTCCAACATCTCCGCGGCTTGATCGAAGAGTTGTTGCTTAACGTTTGTCGCGGCGTTCTTCACCGCGTTGCCGCTGACGTAAGTTAAACGGCTGGCGAAAGCGCCCAGACAAAAAGTTGTAAGATCGGTGTCGGCGCGGGAAATTTCGACGTCTTCCACCGGCACGCCGAGTTCCTCGGCGGCGATCTGGCACATCGCCGTGTGCACGCCCTGGCCGCATTCACCCTCGCCGCTGAGGATCAGCGCTTTGCCGTCTTCGTTGATTTTGATCGTCGCCGAACTGCCGTCGTAGTCACCGAAGTGGCGTTTGCCGCTGACATGAACGGTGCAGGCGAGGCCAAGACCGGTGTTCGGGGACTTGTTGGCGCGCTTGGCTTGCCAGTCGATCATTTTCTCGGTCATGTCGAGGCACTGCTTGAGCTCGCAGCTGGTGACGCGATTGCCGTGCGGCGACACATAGCCGACTTCGGCGGCGTTGATGCGGGCGATTTCCATCGGGTCCATGCCCAGCGCATGTGCGCCCAAGTCGATGGCCTGCTCCACCGCCCATTCCGCCGACGGATTGCCGAAACCGCGGAAGGCGCCGGTAGGAATTTTGTTTGTATAGATCAGCTTGGCCTCGAGCTTGACGTCCGAATACTTGTAGCATGTGTCATGGCGCATGGCCGCGACACCGGTGATCGCCGGCGCTTTGGCCGAGTAGGCGCCGTTGTCGGCGATGACTTTCAGTTCCTTGGCGCGGATGCGGCCGTCCTTTTTGAAGCCCAGCTTGACGTTGATCTTCATGAACACGCGCGGCCGGCAGCCGGCCAAAAATTCTTCTTCGCGGCTGTTGATCACCCGCACCGGTTTACCCGCCTTGCGCGCGAGCACGGCGCAGACGAGCGCGTTGTTATCGTCGCAGGACTTGCCGCCGAAGCCGCCGCCGACGGCGCTTTGAATGATTCGCACATCGGTCTCGGGCACGCCCAGAGCCGTGGCGATGCGATAGCGCGCGTTGAACAGCGTCTGGGTATTCATGTAAATGGTGTATTTGCCGTTGGGCGCATACTCGACCACGCTGCCGATGGTCTCAATCGAACAGTGCCACTGCGGCATGCTGGTGAAGGTATCCTCGACGATGACATCGGAATCGGCGAAGGCTTGAGCGATGTTGCCGCGTTCGAGATCCAGGTGCATGGCGATGTTGTTGGGCTTGTCGTCGTGCACCAGCGGCGCGCCGTCTTGCATCGCTTCTTCGGCATCGAACACCCCGGGCAGCGGCTGCCAATCCACTTCGATCAGATCGAGCGCTTCTTCGGCGATATCGGGATCGATGGCCGCCACCGCCGCCACTTCTTCGCCGACGTAGCGCGTCTTGCCGACGGAAAGAATATACTGGTCGGCGAAAAATGCCCCCCAGGGCCGCTTGATGGTGTCTTCGGCGGTGACCACTGCGCGCACACCGCGCAGTTTCTCGGCCTTGCTGGTGTCGATGCTGCGAATGCGCGCGTGGGGATAGGGGCTGCGCAGTATTCTGCCGGTCAGCATGCCGGGCAAATGAATGTCGGCGATGAATTTCGAATCGCCGGTGACCTTGTCGAAGCCTTCGACACGCTGCACGCGTTTGCCGACGACGGAGAATTTTTCTGGTTTGGACATAATCTTAAGTTCGGCGAAGCCCTTCGCGTTGCTCAGGGCGAGCTAATCCGGCTTGGCGGCTTAGCTCGTTTTCGCTACGGGTTTATAAACATCGAGACTTTGAATCTTCGCCGTGGTTTCGCGCTTGCGAAATTGATAATCCGGGTCGGTTTTCCCATCCACGACGGCCATCACCGATTCAAGAATTTTGTAATAGCCGGTGCAGCGGCACAGGTTCCCTGACATCCATTCTTTGACTTCTTCTTCGCTGGGTTTGGGATTTTCGTCGAGCAGTGCTTTGGCGGCCATGATCTGACCCGGGGTACAGATGCCGCACTGGAAGCCGCCGTATTCGATAAAGGCCTGCTGCAACGGGTGAAGCTTGCCGTCTTTGGCGAGCCCTTCGATCGTTTCGATCTTCTTGCCTTCGCAGCCCGCGGCTAGCGTCAGACAAGAACTGACCAGACGGCCGTCGAGAATGACGCTGCACGCACCGCACACGCCGATACTACATCCCTCTTTGGTGCCGGTGAGGTCAAGAGTGTCGCGCAGCACCTGCAACAGCAAGCGGTTGGCTTCGACTTCGACCTCGTAGTCCTGGCCGTTAACGTTTAGCGTCAGTTGTTTCTTCATGGTTTAAACGGATCGCCCCGAATGGGTCTTGCCCCAGCGCGCGCGCATGGTCTTCATGTTGTCGCCTTCGCCGACCTCGACGCGCGTCTGTCTGAGCCGCTCCCACACTTTCTCGTGTTCACTTTTGGCGGCTAGATCGGCTTCTTGCGACAAGTCGTCGGGCCAGTAGCCCATCAAGTAGCCGTGCCATGGCTCCTGCGGTTCGAGTGCCGGCAAACCCAACTCTTCCCAGAGCTGTTTCGCCCGCAGCATGAATTCTTTTTTGGGCAGGGAGAGCGGCGGGAAGTCAGCCTTGCGTGTGGCATCGATCAACACCGACGATTCGCAGTTGTCATAACGGCTCGACGGGTGGGTGCAGACCATGCCGATGGGCGTGGCACCGAAGGGGCGGTCGGGAATGATTTTGAAATCTTTGTGCGGCTGCGAGCGGTGGGTGATCGCCCAGGTAACCGCGACGGGATCTTTGATGTTAATATCTTCGTCGCAGGCGACCACCATTTTACCGACCCGGTCGCCGTAATCCAAAATCGCTTGCATAACCTGGCCGGGCTCTTCGTCACTGCGTTTCTTGAGACTAACGGCGACGTAGGGGCGCAGGTTCACCAAGGGTTCGATCAGGTGGACGTCATGCACGCTATCGAAACCCTTTTTGATCAAATAGCGCTTGATCAAGGTCGACATGCCCATGGCCTTGATTTTCGAACTTTCGCTCGGCGTTACCTGGCTGATGATCGATACCCAAATGGGATTTTTTCGGTGCGTGACGCATTTCAATTCGAACATCAGGCTCAGCGTGCGCGGATCGATATAGCCCATCGACTCGCCGTATGGTCCTTCTTCTTCCATGTATTGAGTCGGGATAATGCCTTCGAGAACTATCTCGGCGGTCGCCGGCACTTCCAAGTCGACGGTCTTGCACTTGATCAATTGCACCGGCGCGCCCTGCAGGCCGCCGGCCAAGGCGAGTTCATCGACATCGG
>DASSGE010000928.1:0-5805 GCA_035693605.1 Binatia bacterium | reverse complement strand
CGCCAGCGTATATGTTGTGCCATCGCCAGTGCCCAACCCGAGAATCGCCCGGCCTTGAGAAATCTCGTTGAGCGTCGCGGCTTGGTTGGCCAGCACCAGCGGCTCGCGAAAAGTCATCGTCATGATGGCCGTACCGAGTTTTATGCGCCGCGTCCGCAGCGCTGCCGCCGTCAAGACTTGAAATGGGTCGAGTCCGCTCATCAGCGACTCGCTGAAAAATATCCCATCGTAGCCCAGTTCCTCCGCCTCGACCGCCCGCTCGATTTGAGCCTGATAGCCACGCTCGCCAGCGTTACCAGCTAGTGAAAATCGCATTGTCATCCCAGCCCGGAAACGTATCCGACCCGCAGTAACAAAGTCAAATTACCGCTAAAATTCTCTTTGACTTTCACGATTGGCCCACCATAGAATCCGATTGAACTTTTAAACCTTGAACTCTTGAACGAAATACCTTTGGAACAACTGGAACCAATGGAACGATTGGAACCGAAATCGGCAAGGAGGAAATCATGCCCGCGCCATTAGTATTGGAAGTCTTCTCCGACTTCGTTTGACCCTGGTGTTACCTCGTCACCGGGCGTGTCGAGAAACTCAAAAACGAATACGGTTTAGGAATAAAATTCACCAACTTCCCGCTCCATCCGGAGACGCCGGAGGAAGGCAGCGTGCGCGGGCCGGAAATCGTCGCGCGCAATAGTAGAATGAAAGTGAACATGGAGCGCGAAGGATTGCCGTTCAACGCCGAGCGCAATATGTCCTACAACAGCCGCCTCGCCCAGGAGCTGGCAAAATGGGCCGAGAGCAAAGGCAAAGCCGAAGAAGTCGCCAACGCACTGTTTCGCGCCTACTTCGTCGATGTAAAGAACATCGGCAAAGCCGAAGTGCTCGCGCAAATCGCCGAAGAAAACGACCTGCCGAGGGATGAAGCCACCGAAGTCCTGCTCAGCCGCAAATACAAAGACGCCGTCGACGATGATTGGCGCCGCTGCGCCGCCTTCGGTGTCAACGCCGTGCCGACGTTTCTTGCGGGAAAATATCTCATGGTCGGGGCGCAGCCGTATGAAGAGCTGAAGCGGCTAGTCGACCATGTGTTGAAGGAGCCAACGCTACAAGACGGCAGTAATCAGCCGAATTGATTGAACGGCACCAGGTGGCGTTGTCGAGGCTTAACGGTTCAACAGCGCCACCGCCACCAACCCAACTGCCAATCCAAGCAATTTCTGGCGCGACAGCCGTTCACGAAAGCAGATAAGCGCCAGCACCGTGCTCACCGCCACTACGCCGACGCTGTAGATCGGGTACAACTGCGAGCTCTGCCACCCGGTCAGGGCCAGCATGCGCAGCAGTGAGTACATGGCGACATAGTTGATCGCTCCCAGACCCAGTCCGGCGGCAAGATGGCGCACATGAAAATCGCTCATCGACAGCACTCCCCTGCCTAATCCGATCGCAAGGCTCGAGATGAACGCAAAGACAAACGCCGACATGACATAGACGTGATAGGTGAACGCGTCAAGATAATGGGATTGCAGATATTTGAGGATGGTGAAGTAACAACCGAATGTCGCGAAAACCATTATCGGTAGAGGCTGAAATAGCTTCCTGCGAACCCCGTAGCCATTCCTGTCCGGCGCCGTGCAAAGAAACAGCGCCACCAGCGCAGCCGACAAACCGACTATCTTCACCGGCGTCAACGAGTCGCCGTAAAGCACGAACGCCAACACCGACGGAATTGCTACCGAGAGCCGGCTTGCCAACGCAGCCACGGCAACGCCTGCCCGCTGCGCTGTGCGAGCGAGCAAGAAAAAATTCACTGCCAAAAGGATTCCCTGTATCGCTGCCAGGCCGATCCACGGCCGGCGCACGAGGTTGCCAACTGTGAATAAATTTCCGGAAAAACCATAGCCGACGGCGACGCAGGTCAGGTAGTTGATCGGGATCGCCCAAAAAAGATTGACGCGCCAGGTGTCGCAAGCGCGGAACAGCACTGGAATAACGCCGGAGCCGAAAATGGCAAGGAGCAAGAAAATCATTCGAGCTGCGGAATCGCCGTCGCCGCCTGTTGAAAGAGATTTCTCCCAAGGGTCGAAATGACAGCCATAGCATACCTGTCATTTCGTTGGAGCGCAGCGACGAGAAATCCCCTATTCCGTCGCGACTAATCATGTGGGATGCCAATTAGAACGCCAGCCCGCTCACCCGGTTCATCAGATCGCGATGGGCTTGCCTGGCTCCGGCCAGAATCTTCTGATCGTCGAGCTCCGTGAGTTGCCGCTCGCGCATGAGGATTTTGCCGTCGACGATCACGGTCCTAACGTCGCTCGCTTTGGCGCAGTGGACGATCTGACTGAAGATGTCGTTCACCGGCTGAACATGCGCATTGTCGATGTCTACCAGAATCAAGTCCGCGCGTTTGCCGGCTTCGATAGAGCCGCACAAAGAATCGAGTCCCAACGCCCTGGCGCCGCCAAGAGTCGCCATGCGCAGTACGTCATACGGCTTGATCACACCGGCGTCTTGATGATGCACTTTCTGCAACAGCGACGCGGCTTTCATCGTGTCGAACAGATCCTGCGAGTGATTGCTTGCCGCGCCGTCGGTACCCAACGCAACATTGACCCCTTGGCGCAGCATCTCGACCACCGGCGCGACGCCGTCGCCGAGCATCATGTTGCTCACCGGGTTGTGCGACACCGAGGTGCCGGTCACTTTCAGGATCTGAATTTCATCGTTCGAGACATGCACCGAATGGGCGAAGATCGAATTACGCGCCGGGATGCCGAACTGCTGCAAGAATTGGACAACGCCGTCTTTGCCATGCTGCCGGCGCACGGCGTCGACCACCGAGTGCGACTCGGCGACATGGGCGCTGATGCCAAGCGAATTGGCATCGGCAAACCGGCGCACTTCTCGGAGCAAATCTGGCGTCGTATTGATCGGCGGCGTGTTCGGTCCGGTCATGAAGGTCAGCTGTTGAGAACTGCGATGGCGCGCTAGAATCGCCTCAATGAGGCGAAACGCTTGTTCGGGCTTCTCCTTGGTGCACTCCGGCACGATCTCGCCGGTGTCCATTATCGTGCGCGCGAACACGGCGCGCAAACCCGACTCCTGCATCGCCCGGATCGTTTCCGATGCGCACTCGGCACTGGGATTGAGAAAATTGTGTTCACACACCGTAGTCACACCGCTGCGGATCGATTCGACACAACCGAGCAAACTGCCGGCGTAAAAATGTTCCGGCGTCAGCACCCGGGCACAGCCGTAGATGCGCTTGAGCCAGGGCATCAGCTCGAGATCTTCCCAGACCGCGCGCAGCAATACTTGATAGAGATGGGTGTGGGCGTTCACCAGTCCGGGCATGAGCACGGCGCCGGCAGCGTCAATGATATCGATGCCGTCGGTTGTGACAGACGGCGCTCCTGCCCCGACTTCATCGATGTCGCCGTCTCGGATAAAGACGAACCCCTCCTTCGGTTGGAAGGAATCCGTCATGGATACAATTAGAGCGTTGACGATTGCAATACGTTTAGTCATCGAAGGTTACCGACGCCGAGAAATGATTCAGGACATTTCGCGCCCTGCCTGATGAGTATCCAACACATCAGGTGCACCGACACTCTCAACGACAATTTCCCAAATATTGCGTATGAGAGATGGCTGGCCACCCATTCGTAACGCCAGCGACACACAGTCGCTCATCGGCCGTCAATCGCCTGTCTTTTGCAATGGTGCAAGAAGTTTTCGACTTCGAGCTGGTTTCTACGCAAGTGCTCTTTCACGAAACTTCTTTCATCGGCGCTCAGCCGCATTCCCGCCGCGAGCCGTGCGAGAATCGCCGGATGGTAGAAACGTAGAGCTGCGGACAAGATAAAAATTTCATCGATAAGATTGGCGGTCGTGCTCGGCGAACAGATATCGGCAATGTTGTCCGAACCGAGCCTGACGTGGACCCCGGCAGCAATCATTTCTAAAAGTCTAGGAATGGAATTATAGGTCGGCGTTTGCAGCGGCCTATACTGCCGCATGCCGAGAGCAGCTGATGGACAAGAAATTACCCCGATGTTGCATTCAAGCAAACCGTCCAACAGGCGGTTAAAACGGGCCTCGTCATAAGTTGATGGCGAAATCAGGTGGATTGCCCATATCATTGGCTCACCCGATGCCGACACCGGCGCGCCAAAACGTCGGATGGCGTCAATGAGCTGCTCAGTTCCAGATTCGCTCGGCTCGTTGCGCTGGTCGACATGAACGTGGACCATCTTATTCAAGCTTTTGGACAGCTCGAGTACACGCCGGCAATGTTCGAGAAATCCGATATTACCCGGATACTCATTTGTATCGTCGGCTTCCGGCAGGGAACCGATAAAATCCGCCTGCTTCGCGCCCTCGAGTAAAACTTCCCAGCGCTCGGGTTCGGCATCGGTGAAACCCAGCGGCGAATAGGCCCCGAGGCGCATGTCAATTTCGTTGGCACGCGCGCGCTTGATTTCCAGCAACGTTTGCAAAGCCGACAAGCCAATGCCATCAGCCGTGACGTCGACCAAAGTGTCGGCGCGCACAGTACGCACGGCAACCATCATATCCAGATAGAGGTTGACCCGTTGATGCAAATCGTTCGATTCGTAGGCCTGACCTCGATGTATATCCGAGATCATGCTGTGTTTGCGATGCAGCGACACATGCGAGTTTTCCAGAACATGGTAGCCGATCCCTGCGAGATACTTATCTTCCAACGTGCCGGCGCGGTCGAGGTGAAGATGGGCATTAAATATCCCGCCAAGCCTTTCGATCGCCGAGACCAGACTTTGATAAAACGGTGTCGGTGTCAAAGTATTCATGATGTCGAGGTCGTTCCAGTATTTGTCTCACCCGTCTTTTTTTTGCCGAGAAACTTATCCCAGAAGCGCGGGCCCCGTTGAACGTTGACCCGCAACCGGGTCAACGACGATCCTCGATCCGAGAACCAAGTTATGCCTTCCTCGACCATGTCGAGTTCCAATATCCAATCGCCTGGCTTCATCGGCGCCGTCACGACAATTTCGAGGTCTATGCTTGAGCCGGGCAAAAGATCGCAGGGCAGTGCCGTATGGCCATCGGTCGATGGCAGTACGGTCCCGCTGCAATCGCGCCAACGATTCGCTAAGCCGATACCGCTGACATTACTGGCTCGCCAGCTCTCCGCACTGAGGTTCTCCACTTTCACCGGGATGCGCAGTTCGCTGCCGCGTTGGGCAGTCCAACTTTCAACCCCGGATAGTTTCGCCCGATAAGCCGCTGCCGTCAATCTTTGGTAGTTATCGACGCATCGCAAAGGCACGGCACCGGGAGCGACTGTTTGCGCCTCCTCGATCCGACGGCGCAACGCCGCGGTCAGCACTTGGATGTTGGGTTCGCGGTGAAACTGTCCGTGTGCGCCGCGAATGATATCGACGGAAAATTCGCCCGAGTAGTACTTTGCCCAACCAAACTCGGGATTCCTGAAGTAGCGATACAAGTTGAATTTGCTGCGGTCACCAAACAGCAGGGCCACGCGTCCCGAGTAGAATTGCGGAATAAACTTCTCTTGCAACATTAACAAAGTAATCTCATGCCCGATAGCCCTGAGCTGGCTGGCGATTTGGAATGCGATATGCGCTGCTTGGCAATTACCGCCGATTAAGTACGGTCCGGCCGGCTGCACAGCGAGTATCTCGCCGACATAGTGAGCGGCGAGAGCTTGATGATGGGCATCGTCTTTGACCATGATTTTATGTCCGGAACGCATTCCGTAAATTGGCTGTTCCGAACCTAAATACTTTGCCAGTT
>DASSGE010000927.1:0-4765 GCA_035693605.1 Binatia bacterium | reverse complement strand
GCGTCGTCTTGCGTGCCGTGGAGCACAACCCGGTGACCAGGAAAGCCCAGGTCGGAGACCGGCTTGCCTTTCAATTCGATGCCAAGGCCGTGGTGGTCCTGCCACAGGAGGAGCCGGATGACTAAATGGTTCCGCCGCTATGATCTGACTCCCGGTAACACCGTGGTGCTGGTATTTCTATGGTTGTTTTTCCTGGCCTTCATGATCTATCCGCTGGGCTATGTTTTTTCCAATGCATTTTTCACAGCCGACGGTTTTTCGCTGGCGTTCATGAAACTGATGTTTTCCAGCCCGAACAACACCATTATCCTGGCCAACAGCGTCAATTTGGGTTTGACAGTAACGTTATTTACGACGGTCCTCAGTCTGCCTCTGGCGCTTTTCCTGGTGCGCTACAATTTTCCCGGCAAAGGTTTATTGAACGGGCTCATCTTGATTCCCATGGTGCTGCCGCCGTTCGTCGGGGCGATCGGCATGCGCCAGTTGCTGGCGCGTTTTGGCTCGGTCAATCTGTTGCTGCTGGAAATGGGCATCATCAACCAGCCCATCGATTGGCTCGGCGGTGGAAGTTTTTGGGCCGTGGTGATTCTCGAGTCGCTCCATCTCTACCCGATCATGTATTTGAATTTGGCGGCGGCCCTGGCCAATGTCGACCCAAGTCTCGAGGAAGCCGCTAAAAACCTCGGGGCCAATAGATTCCAGCTTTTTACCACTGTTACATTTCCCTTGATGCTTCCCGGTTATTTTGCCGGGGCGATCATCGTGTTCATTTGGGCTTTCACCGACCTCGGCACCCCGCTGGTTTTTGAATATCGCGAGGTCATTGCCGTGCAGATATTCAACATGGTGACCGACCTGCATCAAAATCCCATGGGTTACGCTTTCGTCGTCGCCGTCATCGGTCTGACGCTTTTTTTCTTTTATCTGTCCAAACGTATTCTCGGCGGTGGAGGTTACGAGATGCTCGGCCGCGGTCATGTTGCAGCGGCGGCGCGCCCGGCCACAACAACCATGACCGTTGTCGCGTACGCATTGGTCCTCGGCGTATCGGCATTCGCCCTGATTCCGCATCTCGGGGTGTTACTGACGTCGGTGACCCAGCGTTGGTTTTTTAGCGTTCTTCCGAGCGAATACACTCTTAAATTTTATCACGATGTGTTCAGCCACGACCTCACGCTCCTCAGTATCAAGAATAGTCTATTGCTCAGCAGTTTGAGCACGATCATCGATATAGTTCTCGGCGTGGCCATCGCTTATCTTTTGGCGCGCAAGCGCGTGCCCGGTCGCAGCGTTCTGGATGCACTCGCGATGCTTCCGCTGGCCCTTCCTGGTCTTGTTCTGGCTTTCGGTTATGTCGCCGCGTTCTCGGCAACCCCCCTCGACGCTCGAATCAATCCTGTGCCATTGCTCGTTATTGCTTACGCAGTTCGCCGCCTGCCGTATATGGTGCGCGCTGCCTATGCCGGTTTTCAGCAAACCAGCGTCGCGCTCGAAGAGGCGTCAATTAACCTCGGCGCGAGTCCGATGAAAACGCTTTTTCAAATTACTATGCCCTTGATATTTGCCAACTTGATTGCCGGAGCCGTATTGGCGTTTTCGTTCGCAATGCTCGAGGTGAGCGACAGCCTCATACTTGCTTCCAAAGAGCCGAATTACCCCATAACCAAAGCCATTTATGCGCTGCTGGGACGCGTCGCGGACGGGCCGTATATTGCCAGCGCGATGGGTATGCTGGGCCTGGTACTTTTGTCCGGAAGTCTTTTCATCGCCGGGCGTTTTTTCGGCCGGCGCATGGGCGAAATCTTCCGGGCATGAGACATACCGAAAAATGCCGCGCAAAATATCGATGCTCCTTTATATCCCTGCTGAGTGCTATTGCAGAGATACCTAATCGATTCACTTGCCCGCCGCACTGCCACTGGCCGCTTCGGCCTTTACCCAGTTCTCGTTTTCGCGAGCATAGGGGTCAGCAAACGGATGTGGGTTAGCTGTGCGAGTCAAAGTGGCATTCCGCCGGTTTTCCGCTATGCTGTGCAGTGACCGCCAGACGCGGTTTAGAGGATCGTATGGGCCAGGAAACCGTCTCGTTTACGACTCGCTCCGGCGATACATTGCACGGCGTGTTGCATCAAGCTGCCGGCGGCGTGCCGAGAGGCGCAGCGATTCTGTGCCACGGTATGGAGTCGGCGAAGAACAGCGAAAAATTAATCTTCTTGGCAGAGTCGCTGGCCGCACGCGGCATTTTAGCCCTGCGCTTCGACTTTCGTTACGTCGGTGAATCCAGCGGTAATTTTGCCGACATTACTTACAGCGGCGAAGTTGAAGATCTTCAGGCCGCGTATGAAGTCATCCAGATTCGCCAGCCCGGCAAGACCGCCATCTTTGGCTCGAGCATGGGTGGCACTGTGGCATTGCTGTTCGCCGCCCAAAAAGCCCATGACGCCGGCGTCGCCGCTGTCGTCACCCTTGCAGCGCCCCTCCATCCAGAGAATTTTCCCAGGCGCGTGCTCACGCCCGATCAGCTTCAGAGTTGGCGCCAATGCGGCTATACGTCTTACCACGGCCAGCGTTTGAATGTTTCCCTGCTCGAAGACCTAGAGCGGCTCGATGTGCCGCAGGCCGTGCGCCGAATCGGTTGCCCGGTGCTGATTCTTCATGGTGAGGCCGATGAGGTGGTCCCGGTTGCCGAGGCCCATGAACTGCATGAACTTCTAACCAGCCCCAAGCGCTTGTCGATCTTCAAAGACACCGACCATCGTTTCTCGAATCCTGAAGTTATGCGCCGGGCGATGACCGCAGCGCTGGATTGGCTGACCGAACATGTTAGTTAAATGTGCAGCATGAAAACAAAACTACCGCGTACCCTTCTAAGTGCCGCACTGGCTCTGTTTCTGATCAGCGCTTGCGGCAATGATTTGAACACTGCACAGGGCATTGCCGAGGAGTTTGTCGATCACCACTACGTGAAAATCGACTTGCAGAAGGCCAAACAATACACTGTCAGCGTCGCCCAGGCCAAAATCGACGAAGAGATTCGCTTAACCAAGGGGCAAGCGATCGACGCCTCGACGCAAAAACCGCGGGTTAATTACACGCTGTTGGAAAAAAAAGAAGGCGACCAGCGGTCAACTTTTTTGTTCGAGGGTAAGATTCAGTCCGACGACGGCACGTCGTTTATACGAAAGTGGTCTGTCGCCACGCGCAAGGAAGCCAATGGCTGGCGCGTGTCTAATTTCACCGAATCCGATTGAGCGAGCACTGCTCTCGGTGCTCTAGCATTTCACTTAAGCGACCTCAGTGTTCGATTTTCCAGCTTCTACGTTGCTTGATCAGACTCCAGCCGGCTGCGCGCTTACTGGGGGCAGGGCCGCTTCTTTGGGCGCGGTTTTGATTTGTAACGCTAATCCGGCCGCTATCATGGCGATGAAACCGCCCGCCATGAAGGCGGCGTTATATTCGCCGAGATAATCCCGTACCGCTCCCGCTGTCGACGCCATGATCGCCGCGCCGATCTGATGGGACATGAAAATCCAGCCATAGACCTTGCCGACATTTTGTCGGCCGAAGGTATCGGCAGTGATCGCCATCGACGGTGGCACGGTCGCGAACCAATCCAGACCATAGATAATCGCGAAGATGACCAGACCGGTGAAGCTCTTGACGAAGGGTAAAATCAAAAGCGAGATGCCGCGCAGAGCATAGACCAGCGCCAACCATTTTTGCGGCGAAACCTTATCGACCATCCACCCCGAGAAGGTAGTGCCGACGATGTTGAGGGTGCCCATGATGCCCACCAACGACGCCGCAGCGATCTGCGGGATCCCGATCTCGATTTCATGCGGGATCAAGTGGGTGCCGATCAATCCATTGGCCGTACCGCCACAAACAAAAAAACTGCCGCAGAGAAGCCAGAACGTCGGGTGGGTGACGATTTCGCGCGCCGTGATCGTGGCGTTTTTGGAGGACATGCCACGCAACGAAGCGGCGCCGCCACTAACGTTGGTTTGACCCGCGCCGTAGGGTTCCAATCCGACTTCCGCAGGATCGTTGCGCATGAAGAGAAACAACAGCGGCAGTAAAATGATCGCAAAGATGATCAAGGTCGTCGACCCGATGCGCCAACCGGAGTTGGCGATCATCCACATAAAAAACGGCAAGAAAATCAACTGCCCAGTCGAGCTGGCGCTGCCAAGTATTCCCAGCGCCAGCCCGCGGCGGGCGACGAACCAGCGGTTGCCGACCGTGGCGGTCAGCACCGAGCCGACACCGCCGGCACCAAGTCCGACAATAACCCCCCAGACCAAAAAGAACTGCCAAAACTTGTCCATCACCACTGTGCCGCTGACGCCGGTAATCAAAAGACTGATGCTGCCGAGCATGACCTTGCGCGGTCCAAAGCGGTCGATCAAATAGCCGCTGATCGGCGCGGCAACGCCGAAAAGCAGCAAATTCATGCTGATCGCCGATGCGATTAGCGCCCGGCTCCAGCCAAACTCAGCTTCGAGAGGGTGGATCAAAACCGAAGGCGACGAACGGACACCTGCGCTGATCAACGTAGTCATGAAACATAACGCTACGACGAACCAGCCATAATAAAACGGCAGAGAAATCGGCGGACGTTTCTTGAGAGTGCCAGGGTTGTTACTATCCATGCTTTCATATAGCCCGATTGCGGCGAAAATAACAAACCAGCCGTTTCCGGTTAGCGAAAACAAGGAGCGGATTGATTTGACAGTCCAAAGCGAAATCAGTTAGCTGTATCAAT
>DASSGE010000926.1:0-2280 GCA_035693605.1 Binatia bacterium | reverse complement strand
GCGCGCGTGGGATGAATTCGCGACGGCGCACAGCGGCACGCCGTTTACAGGCGGCGGAAAGCTGCCGTGGGACGCCACCGGCATGACCGAGTTGAGCAAGTTGGAAGCGAGTTACGCCAGCAAGTCGAAACGGAGATAGCTACGAACATGCAAACGGCATTTTTGATTGTCTTGTTGCTGTTAATTCATAGCTCTGGAGTCCGCGCCCAGAGCGATTTTTTCAAAGGCAAGCAAATGAAAATAGTCGTCGGCGCTTCCGCCGGCGCAGCGAGCGATCTATATGCCCGCATGGTGGCGAATCACCTGCCCAAACAGATCGCCGGTAGACCGGAAATCATCGTGCAGAACATGCCGGGCGGTGGATCGCTAACGGCGGCGAATTATGTTTATAGCGTCGCCAAGCCCGACGGACTGACATTGGGGGCGGTGACAGCGCCGATTTATTTCGCCCAGCTGCTCGGCCGAAAAGAAGTTCAGTTCGATTGGGCCAAGTTCACCTGGATCGGCACGCCGGAAGAAAACGACGAGTTGGTTTTTATTCGCTCGGATCAGCCGTACAAAACGCTGCTCGATTTGCGCAAGGCCGCAGATCCGCCGCGCTGCGGCGCTTCCGGCGTCGGCAGCACGGGATTTTACATACCCAAATTGATCGGGGAAATCTTCGGCGTCAAGATTAACGTGGTGACCGGCTATCCGGGAGCCGCGGACGTGGATTTAGCCGTGGAGAAAAACGAGATCCATTGCCGTGGCACAACCATCAGCGCTTTTTTCGGCCGCGAGCCGGGAAAAACCTGGGCGAAAAATGGCTTCGTCAGATTCCTGGTGCAAACCGGCGATAAGCGCAATCATCGCTTGCCGGACACGCCGACGATCTGGGAATTGATGGACCACGAAAAAGGCATGGACGCGAAGAAGCGGCTGGCGCGAGTGGTCCTGGGCCCGGGCGCTTTCGGCCGGCCGATTCTGGCGACTCCGGGCATCCCTCCGGATCGAGTGAAGTTGCTCCGCGACGCCTATCTCAACATGCTGAAAGATCCTGAGTTTGCCGCGGAAGCAAAGAAGCGCCAATGGGAGATTGCACCGGTCAGCGGCGAACGGCTCGAGGCCTTGGCGAAAGAGGTCATTAATCAGCCGCCGGACATCATCGAGCGAATGAAGAAAGTTATGGGCGAGTCATAAAAGTGAGGTAAGACAAGTCTCGGACATGCCGCCGCGAGCGCGGGATTCGTTCCAAGAATGGCATTGAATACAGCGGTAGCATCGATGCACTGGCAATTCTAAGAGGGTACTTATGGACTTGGAAAAATACATCGTCAAAGCGCGGCCCGGCGTGCTCGGCGGCAAGCATGAAGAGAAGCGGCCGCTGCGTCAATTGAGCGCGCTGCCGGTCAAGCGTTACGTATTCATCAATCGCGATTCGCATCCCGATGCCGACATTTATGTCGCGATCCACGAAGCCAAAGATTTGCCGTCACCGGTTCCCGATTATCAGGTGCCGCACTGCCACAATACCGATGAGTTCTACTATTTTATCGGTAACAACCCGGATCTGACGGGTCTCGAGGGCCAGATCATCTTCGAAGGTAAAGTGCACAAGATCGTTGCGCCCGCGTGCGTATACATTCCGACCGGGGCGGTGCACGAGTACAAGGTGACTCGCGGCGCCGGCACCGTGACGGTGTTATTTCGTAACCGCGGCTACACTCACGAGGACAAGCCGTTCGATCTTGCCAAGGGCGAACGCGAGTTTGCCAAGTATGCCGGTTATATATTTTCGCCCGAAGTGCGGCCGACGACCGAGATCAAGTACCATACCGACGCGGCGCCGGGAACACGCTATGTTTTTGTCGACGGCAAGGTGAAGCCCGAGGCGAACTTCTATACCGTCGTGCGCAGCGTGGCCGGGGTACAACCGACCCAAGCGAACTACGTCGATATGCATCGGCACAACTGCGACACGCAGCATATTGCGATCGGCACTGGAGCGGAATTGACCGGCCTAAAAATCGAGTTTCAGATCCGCGACGACAAAATCGTCGTCGAGAGCCCAGTGGGAGTGAACATTCCTGCCGGCACGCCGCACTCGCAGCGCATCATCGAAGGCGCCGGCCATTTCTTCAATTTTGTGCCGAAGAGCTTTTACAACGACGGATTAATGAGTTGACCTGGTGTGCGATCGGGCCTTCGAGAGGTAAGAATGCAAAACTCGTCTCGATCGACTTGGCCCCGGATCATTCATGGATTCTTTCAAACACTCCTTTTGTCTTCGCCCTTCTGACG
>DASSGE010000925.1:0-2635 GCA_035693605.1 Binatia bacterium | reverse complement strand
ACAGTTTTCCGGCGGTGCGCGAAGATGCCCAATGGCTCGCGCTAATTTAGCCTCGCGATTTGCCGAACTCGGTGGTGAATTGTCGCGGCCGATTTCGAGGATGGCTGTGAGGTGGGATAAAGCGCTTTCACCGCTGTCAGCCGCCGCCGATGGTTAACCGTAGCAGAAGAGCCGACCAAGAAATGATCGAAATGGACACTCAGTCGGTCATGACCGTCACTGTTTGAGAAAATACTCGATGTTGCGCTTGACCATGTATGTCTTTCCCATTTGAGCATATGGGCCGGACTTCATGTGGGTTTCGATTTCCTCCGGAGTTTTTTTGCCCGCTTTCACTTCCAGCAATCTTTGATGAAACTCACTCAAATAAGCGCGAAACTCGGTGCAGGCGGCTTGGTAGGCTTCCGCACCGTCGGAAACCGGCCCATGGCCGGGGACCACGGCAGTAAAGTGTTGAGTCGTCAGCTGATCGATGCTGCAGATCCAATTGGGAATATCGCCGTAAACCGTCACCGGATGGTAGCGTGTGTAAAGCAGATCGCCGGAGTACAGGATGCAATCCCGCTCGATATAAGCGATCGAATCGCCGCGACTGTGACTCTTGCCATTGTGCGCGGAGTGGACCACCTGAACATCGACACCAGGCAAATGGATCGTCATCGACTGGGCGAAGGTCAGCTGCAATTGGCCCATCTTGAGATCGGGATAGCGGTTCTTCAGTCCCGGTTCTCGGCCGGCCATTTCGGCGAACTTGGCGTCACCGTCCAGCCGCAGGGCGTCCCAGCAGCCATCACTGCCGATAACCACGGCGCCGTTTTTCTCGAAAAGATAATTAGCCGAGCTGTGATCGAAATTCTCGTGGGTGTTGAGCAGGTACTTTACCCGCGTGCAGCCGGCGCGCTGCAAACCGTCATCGATCTCGTCCATTCTTCGGATATCGGCGTCGATCAACAGCGCCGAGCCGTCGGTGCCTTTGACCAGACCGAAATTGGTCAAGCCGTCCGCGCCGATGATGGCGAACGCCGAGTCGTTGAACTTATGAAGATTAGCGCTGTTCTTGCCCATATCAATTGTTTCTCCCTTCAAAATCGCGTCGTACTATTATCGTCATGCCCGGTTGCCGTCAAGATTCATCAATTCACTGCGCGCCGCCGCAAGCTGCTTGTTAAGCGCAAAATCTTCGTGGTAGAGGACAGATAGTTCAACGATCGAGAATCATATTTCTTCAGCGCGAGGGATCCCCATGCTCAGCCGCGAAGCCAACGATCTTTTGATCCGAGTCGCGCCGCAGACTCCCTGCGGCGAGTACTTGCGCCGTTACTGGCACCCGGTGGCCCTGGCTGCGGAACTGACCGATGACAAGCCGAAGAAAAGGATTCGCGTGTTGGGCGAGCAGCTGGTTTTGTACCGTTTGCCCGACGGCAGTCACGGACTGATCGCGGAAGCCTGCCCGCATCGCCGGGCGTCGCTTTACTACGGCTACATCGACGATGACGGGCTGCGCTGCGCTTACCATGGCTGGAAATACGGCCTGGACGGCCGCTGCCTGGATCAGCCCTTTGAAAAAGATCCCCATTTCAAAAACAAAGTTTGCCATCGCGCCTACCCGGTGGAGAAGCTCGCCGGACTGCTGTTCGCCTATTTGGGACCGCCGGATAAAAAGCCGTTGCTGCCGCGCTGGGATTACTTGGTGCGCGACGACTGGCCGCGCAAGATCGAAGTCCATCCGGTGCTCAACTGCAATTGGCTGCAGCCGATGGAAAACGCCGTCGACCCGAGCCATACCCGCTATCTTCATGGCGAGAGCTTCCGGCGCAAAGGAATTCGCCGGGACGTGTCGTACATTCTGAAAAAGGTCGACCGTTTCGAGTATGACGCCAACCCATGGGGGATCATGAAGCGGCGGGTGTTCGAGGACGGCGACAAGGAGATCGGCCATTTGCTGCTCATGCCGAACATGCTGCGCCATCCCGGCTCGCTGCACTTTCGCGTGCCCATCGACGACACGCACACGCAGATATACCGCATCATCCGTCTGCTCGACGGCAAGAAGACCGCCGGCGATCTCGACGCCGAGTTCGTCACTTACAAAAACGACGAAGACGAGTTTCACATGGAAACCTTTCCGAGCCAGGACGCCATGGCTTGGGAAACCCAGGGGGCGATCACCGATCGAACCCAAGAAACCCTGGGCGACTCCGACCGCGGCATCACGATCTTTCGCAAGCTCTTGCGCGAGCAGATCGAGCTGGTCGCGCGCGGCGGCGAGCCGATGGCGCTGGTGCGCGACCCGGCGCAGAATCGGGTGATCAACTTCGTGACCACCGAATGGAAGGGCACAGAGGACTAGGAGTATCTCTCGCAGGGGCGCAAAGGCGCGAAGTTCTGGAGGGGAACGGTCACCGCAAGGTGTCTGGCGCGGCTGAGCCGCAAGCGAAACTCGGAACAAGGCCGGAGAAAAAGGGTGAAATAATTCGTAAGAGTCTTTATCTTTTCGATCGGTACTTTGCGTCTTGGCGCGAGGATATCTGAATCTTAGAATGGAGCGATTCCACAGAGGCGCGAAGTTCACAGAGTTCGAGGACACTCACCGTCCTCAGCGTCTCTGCGGTGAGTTTTGCGAACGCGAAAGGAA
>DASSGE010000924.1:0-2041 GCA_035693605.1 Binatia bacterium | reverse complement strand
TTAAGGCGCGCGGTGCATTGGCCAAGGCGAGCGATCCGGTTGTGCCTGCCGAGGAGCTTGGGTCACGAAATATCACCGAATTGCTGGTTCAGTTAATCGTCACCCAGAGCGACGCGATTATCGGCAAACCAGGGCGCAGGTATGTGCCGTTCTTTGGGACATTTTTCTTCTTTATTCTCCTGAGCAATCTAATGGGCCTCTTGCCGGGATTCGCCCCTCCCACCGGTAATCTCAATACGACTTTGGGCTTGGCGATCGTGTCGTTCATCGGTTACAACGTGATCGGCGTGCGCGAGATGGGTTCGTCCTATCTGAAGCACTTTGTCGGCCCTATGACGAGTTTGCCGGGTTCTAGCATACTGTCGAAGCTGGCGTTTTTGCCCGTGTTGCTGATTTCAGTTGCGTTCTTTTTTATTCTGGAAATCTTTTCCCACGGCTTTCGTCCGGTTTCGCTTTCTTTGCGTCTATTCGGCAACATGATGGGCGATCATGAAGTGATCGGCGCCTTCATTAGTTTGACTAAATTGGTCGTGCCGGTGGCGTTCTACTTTATGGGCACCTTGGTTAGCTTAATCCAAGCCTTTGTTTTTACTCTACTCAGCATGATCTATGTCGCGTTGGCGATTAGCCACGGACATGATGAAGCGCATGGCCACGAAGGCGGTCATCAACAAGAGTCACCGGCATCACATCATTAAATAAGTCAGCGAGCGGCCGCACGGAGGAGATGAGGCAGAGGAGAGGCAGGCTCGGTTCGCTAGAAAGGAGACCAAGATGAATAAGCTATTGGCTATTTTTGCTGCCTTCGTCGCAACCCTGGGTACCTCGGGGTTCGCCATGGCGGCTGAAGGAGCTGCTGGTGGTGATTCCAACCGGGCGGTTGCGATCGCTATTTCCGCCGGTTTGGCTGTCGCTATCGCATCAGTTGGCGCGGCTTTCGGTCAGGGACGGGTCGGCGCCGCGGCCATGGAAAGCATTGGCCGCAATCCCAATGCTGCCGACAAGCTGTTCTTGCCGCTAGTGCTGACACTTGCGCTGCTTGAAGCTTTGGCGCTTTACGGTTTCGTTATCGCGATTCTCTTGCAAGGCAAGATATAACTGCGAACACGATGTTGTAACTATAAAGGGTGAGGAGTTTTCTCCTCACCCTTTATTTTATGGCTCGAAGTAAAGACGCCTAAGCCGGCAGATCGACCTTGTGCAGCTGCACTTGAGTGTAACGAAGGAGTTCATCCAGCGTGTGCAATTTGTAGGGTTTGAGGTAATAAATTTCTTTAATTCCGGTGTTAACCAACACTTTCAGGCAGTGAATGCACGGGGTATGGGTAATGTAGATTGCCGCATCCTTTATGTTCGAGCCGTTCTTTGCCGCCTGGGCGATGGCGTTCATCTCAGCATGTATGGTGCGAAAACAGTTCTGCTCGGTATCGCCGTTGGGCGTTTTCGACTCGTAAATTAAACAGCCCACATCTGTGCAATGTGGCATACCGGCGGGGGCGCCGTTATAGCCCGTGGCTAGAATATTCTTATCGCGAGCAATCACCGCGCCGACTTTGGCGCGCAAGCACGTCGACCGTTCGGCCACCTGCAAAGTGATCGTCTTGAAGTATTGATCCCAGCTCAACCGTTCACTCATAATTGCCTCAGCTCTTCGCCTGTTGGAGGTTAACCGTGACCTTGTCGCCGATTTTCGCTCCAGTCCGCTGCACGACACTACCTTTATTAATAGCGATTTCCAGTACGTCCCAACTATTAATCAAACAGGCGAACTCACCGGCTCTGACTTCTCCATAGGTTGACACCAAGCCGGCCAGGGGAACGCCTGCCAGTGCAATTTGCAAGCTCTCTTTGGGTAATCCTGTCAAATCACGCTCGCGGATATTTGTAAACAGATTGCCGAAGCCGTCTGTGTAAATGACTTCACCCTCAACCCGGTTTTTGCCGTGGAGGACTTGCGGTATCGACAGAGTGACCAACGTATCTCGCAGCTGCCCAAAATTGGTCGGTGTAATCCCCAACGATAAGTGCGCCGCGACAGGGG
>DASSGE010000923.1:0-3252 GCA_035693605.1 Binatia bacterium | reverse complement strand
GACCGGGCCGCCCAGGAAGATGAATATCAAAGATTTGCCGCGGAAATTAAACTTGTCGGCTGGAAACTGCGCAGTCTGAAAACGGATAAATGGCGAAGGCTGCTCTAGCTTCGGCCGCGACATTGTCCGGCGCGATCAGGGTCGCCGCGGTCGACACAATCCCGTCATTATTTTGTTGCTAGTCTCCACCAGTCTCCATCATAATCAGTTGTTAAAAAGTGGTTTCGTTCTTAAATAGCGCCGCCAGAGGGTTGGAATACGGTTTATAGCCCGAAGGATCGACCCTTCGACAAGCGCGCTGGGAACGGCTAGATTGTGATCCGTTTCATGAACACCGATTTTCTTCAAAACGAACTCGACAGTTTGCGCGAACAGGGGCTCTATCGATCATTGCGTTGTGTCGAAAGCGACCAAGGGCCGACGCTTTTGCTTAACGGCCGAGAAGTCATCAACTTCTCTTCGAACAATTATCTCGGCATTGCCAACCATCCGGCGTTGGCGGCGGCGGCCAAGGCGGCCATCGATCGCTACGGCTGCGGCTCTGGAGCGTCGCGCTTGATTTCCGGCAACATGACCCTTCATGAAGAATTGGAAGCTCGTCTCGGGCAATTCAAAAACGCTGAAGCAGCTTTGGTTTTTAACTCCGGCTACCAAGCCAATGTCGGCATCCTAGCCACGTTGGCTGGCGCAGGCGACGTGATCGTCAGCGATGCATTGAACCATGCGAGCATTATCGACGGTTGCCGGCTGTCAAAAGCGACGACGGTAGTATATTCGCATGGCGATCTCGACGCTCTCGAGATGGCCTTGAAGCAAGCAGCCTCCGCACGCCGCCGGTTGGTTGTGACCGAAACAATTTTTAGCATGGACGGCGATGAAGCTCCGCTCGGGGAGATCGTCGAGCTCGCCGAAAAATACCGCGCTATGGTGATGGTCGACGAAGCGCACGGGACCGGTGTTTATGGCGCCAATGGCGCCGGTGTGGTCGCTAAGTTGGGCCTGTCATCGCGAGTATCAGTGCAGATGGGCACGCTGGGCAAAGCGCTCGGCGGCTTCGGCGCTTATGTCGCCGGCAGCCGAGCGTTACGCGATCTACTGATTAATCGCTGCCGCAGCTTCGTCTTCACGACTTCGCTGCCGCCGGCGGTCATGGCGATGGCGTTGGCAGCCATCGATTTGGTACAAAATGAGCCGCAAAGGCGCGACCGGCTGCGGCACAATTGTCAAAAGTTAAAACTCGGACTGAGGCGGCTGGGATTTGAGTTAGGGAGCAGTGAAAGTCCGATCTTGCCGCTGATTGTTGGCGATGCGGCGCGCTGCATGGATTTGTCGGCAGCGTTGCTCGAACGTGGTGTGTTTGCCCAAGGCATTCGTCCGCCGACAGTGCCGGCGGGAACTTCGCGCCTGCGCATTACCGTAATGGCGACCCATAGCGACGAGCAGATCGATAGAGCATTGAACGTCTTCGAGGAAGTTAAACGCCAATGGCCACCTACCACGATAAGTTAAAACAGCTCGACCACACCTATCTTTGGCATCCATTCACGCAGATGCAGGAATGGATGGGCGAGGACCCGGTGATCATCAGCCGCGGCGACGGCCATTATCTGGTCGACGATCATGGTCGGAAATATTTGGACGGTGTTTCGTCTTTGTGGTGCAATGTTCACGGCCATCGCAAGAAAGAGTTGGACGACGCGCTTAAAGACCAAATCGATCGCCTGGCGCATTCGACCTTTCTGGGGTTAAGCCACGTGCCGGGAATCAATTTGGCTCACAAGCTAATTGAGATCGCGCCCAAGGGGCTGCAGCGAGTCTTTTATTCCGATAGCGGCGCCACTGCCGTGGAAATCGCTATGAAAATGGCGGTGCAATACTGGCAACTTAAAGACGACACGCAACGAATCAGGATTGCTACTTTGGCGGAGTCCTACCACGGCGATACGGTGGGCTCCATGAGCTTGGGATATTCCGAGACTTTTCATCGCTATCACAAGACTCTGTTGTTCCCAGTGATTAGGCTCACGCCGCCCCATGTGTTTCGTTATTACCAGGGTATGGCCGAAACCGAGGCTGTCGCCGCGGCGATCAACGATGCCGCGGAAAAATTTGCGGAGCATGGGCAAACGCTTGCCGCGATGGTGATTGAACCGCTCATGCAAGGGGCAGCGGGCATGTGGTCCCAGCCGGTCGGGTATTTACAGGCGTTGCGCGATCTCTGCCGAAGGCATGGGATCATTTTTATCGTCGACGAGGTCGCCACGGGGTTTGGCCGCACCGGCAAAATGTTCGCTTGCAACCACGCCGATATAACGCCGGACATTCTTTGCGTTGCCAAAGGGATCACCGGCGGCTATTTGCCGCTGGCGGCGACGCTTACCACCGAAGAGATTTTTGCGGCTTTTCTCGGCGAATACAAAGAATTCAAAACCTTCTTTCACGGCCACACTTATACCGGCAACCCGCTCGGCTGCGCAGTGGCCATCGCCAATCTTGAACTGTTCGCCAAAGAAGACGTCGTCGAGAGGATGCAACCGGGCGTCGCCATGTTGCAGCAGCGTTTGCGTGACGAGTTCTCAGCGCTCCCTCATGTCAGTGATGTCCGCCAGTGGGGCTATATGGTCGGTATTGAACTCGCCCAAGACGCCGCGACCCGGCAAAGTTATCCGCCGGAGAAACGGATCGGCCATCAGGTGATTCTCGAAGCGCGCAAGCGCAGCGTGATGATCCGCCCGCTAGGCGATGTCATCATACTGATGCCGCCGCTGAGTATCACTGATGCTGAGCTGTCGACACTGCTCGATGTCGTCTACGACTGCATCGACACGGTGACGGGAAATTGAATGGGCCAGGCGATCTTCATCACCGGGACGGACACCGGCGTCGGCAAAACGTTTTTCACCTGCGCCTTGGCACGATGGTTGAAGTCTTATGGATATAGTGTCGGTGTCATGAAGCCGGTGGAGACCGGCTGCGTCGCCCGCGATGGCGCGCTTTATCCAGAGGATGGTTGGCATCTGAAGGAAGCATCGGGTTGCGTCGAGACCGTTGAGAGAATATGTCCGTACCGTTTGCCCGAACCTTTGGCGCCGAGTATCGCCGCAGAACGCGCCGGGCTAAAAATCGATCTCGATCATTTGCTCTCGGTCTTTGCCGAAATTAAGGGTGTCCACGACATTACCTTAGTCGAAGGTGCCGGGGGCCTGATGGTGCCGCTAATGCCGAGCTACACTTTCGCCGATTTCGCCCGTG
>DASSGE010000922.1:0-5864 GCA_035693605.1 Binatia bacterium | reverse complement strand
AATAGAAATGATGCCTGCGGTGGAAGTGGGTCAAGATTCTCGCGCTTTCCGCGTGAAAGGATCGGGCTTCGACGCGGCAGCCTTCCACTTGAGATTGGCGAAGTCGTCGATCAAGCCACGGTTCGGTGCAACGCGATCATAGCTCTCGAAAAGTTCCGTCGATGATATTACGGCAAGACCTCAAGCTAAAACCGCACTAGATTGAGACTCGCCCGGAATAGCAACAGGGCTTTGCCAAGTCGATGTCCACAAGCGCGTATCCTCAAAGTTTGGCAGAATATACCGGCGGAACTGCCGGACATAATCGTTTTCTCTGCCCGACGCTTCTGCAGACGGCCAGGTTTCATGATGCCCAGTAATGTGGCATCCCCCAAAATAAAAATTGAGCCGCAGCTGCAAGCCGGGAATAGTTGCGCGACGCCTTTTCCTCATTGCCACTCAACTTTCGACCTAACCAATTCAACACAAGCAGGCCAACCCGCAGCGGCATATCAAGCGTCGTGAGGATCTTATATAATCGCGCGGTCCACGGACCGAAGTGTTTCCTCAAATAGTACACGTGTGCGCATTCTCGGCCCCGATATGTGTAAGCTTTATCCAATTTGGTCGCGACACCGCCCCAGTGAATGATCTCCGCTTCGGCGAGGTAATATAACCTGCCCACCTGCCCTAGACGAACTGAGAGATCCAAACCTTCCAGACCCCATTCAAAGCCCTCATCGTAACCGCCGACGGTCAGAAATTCACTTCTTCTCACCACCAAAGCCGCTCCGGTTACTTGCTCGACGTATGAGCTTTGCGCCAGGTCGAAATTCACCTGGCGAAACTCGCGCTCCGCGGAGCGGAAAATTCTCGTCCACCGAAGAAATAGAATTCGATGAAGCATCGCTCTGACCTCGGGCGTCTTGCGCACGGTCTCGTTTGGCCTGCCATTCGGACTGACGGTTCTCGGCATGACACCCGAAACGTCGGGATGCTGCTCAAAAAACCGTACTAACGTGGTCAATGCACCGGGAGGGATGACGGTATCATCGTTGAGAAACAGTAATAGGTTACCCCGTGCGCTTTCCGCGGCTTGATTGTTGGCTCTGGCGAGACCCTGATGATGGAAGTTCCGTATCAGCTGCACTTGAGGGAATTCCACCATGACCATTGAAGCCGAATCGTCTGTAGAGCCGTTGTCGATCACGATAACTTCAAGCGCCAGCTTGTCGCGCTGTAGTTCTATAGAGGAGAGCAGTGCCCGCAGATAAGCGCAGCAGTTCCAGTTTACGATGCAAATCGACAGGTCTAGGGCGGGCGGCGATTGAGCATAAGGCCGTTCCAGGGATGAAATTTCGAGCTTCGCCAGATTCATAGTGCCCTCGCGAAATCTGAGCGATCGAACGCGTCTGGAGTTAAAGCTACCGTTCCTGCACTGGTTTAAGCAAGGGCAAGCTTTGGCAACATCCCGCGGGAGAGTTCGCCATTGCCACCCGCCGGTTAAAATTTACATTATAGCGAGCCATAGGCAAGCGCATAAAATGCAAGGCTACACCCGAAACCGTATGTGTGTTGCGGGAGTTGACGGGTGAAGCACGGGACTTTTGGGGGGTGCAACGAACCACCAGAACGGCAAAAGCGCACGCAGGCACCATGAGTTATGTGCACTTGCACTTACCCCCCGTTTCTTATGATTCAAATCCACTCGCCCCGAACATTTTTCACTCCTCAATAGAATTTGACGTTATGCTTGCACCGGAACTTGCCGGATCGCATTGATTCGTTCTACTGAGGTCGGATGGGAGTAGTGATAGGCGGAATACCAAGGGTGCGGCGTCAGGTTCGAGAGATTCTTCACCGTTAGGTTGATCAATGCGTCCTCCATCGGTTTGCCATCCTGCAACGTTGTCGCAGCGAAGTGGTCGGCTTCATATTCATGCTTGCGGGAGAGACGATTCATCAGCGGGGCCAAGTAAAACGTAAACGGGCCGGAGACGAGTGAGAACAGCACCAGCGCGCCATGATTTGACGGCGCTAGACCAAAGGCAGCAAAAAAGGGTGGATAAGCCACTAGCAAACTGAGTAGATAAAGTCCGCCTAACAGAAAGACCGTCTGCACTATCAACATGCGGCGAATATGTTTCAGTTTATAATGGCCCATCTCGTGAGCAAGCACCGCTAAACCCTCGGCCGTCGTCATCTGCTCGATCAAAGTATCGAACAATACGATGCGTTTCGATTTACCAATACCAGTGAAATAGGCGTTAGAATGCGCCGAGCGCCGGGATCCGTCCATGGAAAAAATCCCACTGGTTTTGAAACCCACCTGTTCGGCTAGTGCCAAGATGCGCTCGCGCAGTTCACTTTCTTTGAGCGGTTCGAACTTGTTGAACCAGGGCGCGATAAAAGTCGGAAAGATTACGATCATCAGCAGTTGGAAGGCCGCGATAAAAACAAACGCCCACAGCCACCAGGACCAACCCATGATGTCCATCAACCACAGCACGACAAACAAGAAAGGCACGCCCAGAAGTGTACTCAGAAGCAGCGCTTTAAGTTTGTCGGCCAGATAGATCCCAATTGTGGTTTTGTTGAAGCCAAACTTTGCCTCGATACCGAAGGTCGAATAGAGTTCAGTCGGCAGCGCCGCCAGCGTAAAGATCAGGCCGATACCGAAGCAAAAAATAATCCCGTGCCCGTAACTGTTCAGTGATAACCCGCGAGCCAACTGACCCGACCACTGATCGATGAAGCCGAGCAAACCGCTAAATAGCACGATCAGCAAAATTGCACTGCCATATAGCTCCGACCAGCGATGGAAACGGCCGTTGGCGAGCGAGTATTCGATCGATCTTCGGTAACGCTCTAGATCTATTTTACCGCGAAAGACTTCCGGAATCGCATGCCTGGCTAAGCTCGCGCCAACGTGGCGAAGGTTTAACTCGTTGAGACCGAACTCAACAGTGAATTGAATCGCAAACAACGCCAGAAAGACTGTCAGAATCACCTGTTCCATGAAAACCCTGGCGCGTTAACTGAAATGCCGCTGGCACACATTGCGGCCGATGCTATGCCGGTGTCGCAGCTGGCGCAGACTCCAACGACGTCGTGTAGGAAAAAACTAACTTACCGTCCTGCTCGTCGACTTCGACCTTGCCGCCGTTCTGCAGTTTGCCGAAGAGAATTTCGTCAGCCAGCACTCGTTTAATCTCGTTCTGTATCAGCCGCGCCATCGGCCGTGCTCCGAAGGTTGGATCGTAGCCGCGCTCGGCGAACCATTGGCGCGCCCGGTTGGTCAGTTGCAGAAAGACCTTGCGTTCGTTCAATTGCTGGTCCAGCTCGATGATGAACTTGTCGACGACACGCTCGATGTTTTCCTGGCTTAACGAATTGAAGGTAATCATCGCGTCAAGACGGTTGCGAAATTCGGGCGTGAACATCTTCTCGATCGCCTCTTTACCTTTGCCTACGTTGGAGCGGTCGCCGAATCCCATCGGTGTCCCGCTCATCTCGCGAGCACCAGCGTTGGTCGTCATGATCAAGACAATATTACGAAAATCCGCCTTCTTGCCGTTGTTGTCCGTCAAGGTCGCATGATCCATCACTTGCAGCAAAATATTAAACAAATCCGGATGGGCTTTTTCGATCTCGTCAAGCAGCAGCACCGCGTAAGGATTGCGATTGATGGCGTCGGTGAGCAACCCACCCTGGTCAAACCCGACGTATCCCGGCGGCGCGCCGATTAGTCGCGACACCGTGTGCTTTTCCATATACTCGCTCATGTCGAAGCGGAGAAACTCGATGCCCATGGTCTTGGCCAATTGTTTAGCCAGCTCGGTCTTGCCGACGCCGGTTGGGCCGGCGAAGAGAAAGCAGCCAATGGGCTTTTCCGGATGGCCCAAGCCTGAACGCGATAGTTTGATGGTGCTCGCCAAGGTTTCGATCGCCATGTCCTGACCGAACACGACCAACTTTAAGTCCCGTTCCAGAGTCTGCAACTGCTCTTTATCCGACGACGACACACTGCGCGGCGGAATCTTGGCGATCTTGGCGACGATTTTTTCGACGTCTTTTGGACCGATAGTCTTGCGTCGCTTCTCCGGCGGTTGGATCTTTACAGCGGCGCCAATCTCGTCAATCACGTCGATCGCCTTGTCGGGCAAGCAACGGTCGTTGATATGCTTGGCTGAGAGTTTTACCGCGGCGCGGATCGCTCCAGCGCTGTAATGCACGCCATGGTGTTTCTCGTAGTGCGGCTTGAGCCCTTCGAGAATCTTGATCGCTTCCTCATGACTTGGTTCGGGAACTTCGATCTTTTGGAATCGCCGCGCCAAGGCACGGTCCCGTTCGAAATAGCTTTTATAATCGTGATAGGTCGTCGAGCCGATACATTTCAGCTCGCCCGAGGCGAGCGCCGGTTTGAGAATATTTGAGGCATCCATGGAGCCACCGCTGGTCGCCCCGGCGCCGACGATGGTATGAATTTCATCAATGAAAAGAATCGAATTCGGATGCTTTTTGAGGCCGTTCAACACGCCCTTCAAGCGCGCTTCGAAATCGCCGCGAAATTTGGTCCCGGCCAACAGGGCGCCCATGTCGAGCGCATAAATGACCGCGCTTTTGAGCGTGTCGGGCACATTGCCGTGGTGAATTTTCAGCGCCAATCCCTCGGCGATGGCGGTCTTGCCCACTCCCGGATCGCCGACGTAGATCGGATTGTTCTTACGCCGCCGGCACAACACATGAATGGTCCTTTCGATCTCATCATCGCGGCCGATCAACGGATCGATATGACCTTGGCTGGCCTTCTCGACAAGATTAACGGTGAAAGCTTCGAGCGGATTGACCCGGCGCGCCGGCCGCTCGCCGTCTTCATGCTCATGTTCCTCGTCTTCACTCTGAGGCACCGGCTCTTCGTCGCCGCCGATTTTTGACACGCCGTGCGAGACAAAGTTAACCAAATCAAAGCGTGTGATGCCCTGCTCTTCGAGGAGGTAAACCGCATAGGAATCGGGCTCGCGAAACATGGCGATCAAGACGTTACTGCCGTTAACCTCCTTGCGTTCCGCGGATTGCGCATGAATCAGCGCCCGCTGCAGTACCCGATGAAAACTGAGAGTTTGCTGCGGATCGCGATCGACACCCACAGGCAAAGTTTCCATCTGCCCTTCAAAGAATTCCTCCAGAGCTCGTTGTAATTTTTCGAGATCGCCACCACAAGCGACGATCGTCTTCTTGCCGTCCTTGTCGCGCAACAGCGCGAAAAGCAAATGCTCGAGGCTAACGTATTCGTGGCGACGGGTTTTGGCTTCCTTCAGAGCGGAATTCAGCGTTACTTCTAATTCTTTACTGATCATTTTACGCCTCTTCCAAAGTGCATTTTAGGGGATATTCATGCTGGCGCGCCAAATTTTCGACCAGCGTCACCTTTGTCTCGGCAATCTCGTAGGTATAAACGCCGGCGACACCGATACCCTTTTTGTGAACATGGAGCATGATCTGCATGGCTTCAGTCTGCTCTTTATGAAAGACATACTGCAAGACCTGCACGACAAATTCCTTCGTGGTGTAATCGTCGTTGTGCAACAATACTTTGTAGAGCGGTGGCCGTTTGACCTTTTTTTTGGTCTCGGTGACCACCCCATGTTCGGATTCCGGTTCTTTACGGCTCATTGACTCCGTGGCCTCCCTGAAAACAAAGTAAATCTAACATGCTGGCAAGCCAGGCCGCAATGCTAGCTTGTCGATTGACAATATTTCTTGCACCGGGCCGTGCCAAGGGTGATAAGAGTGATATAGGTGCTACACTAGTAAAGCGCTGAATGTCGCTATTTAATTCAGGAGGTGCTCCATGCTGTCCAATAAAGTCAGCGAGATTATGA
>DASSGE010000921.1:0-2867 GCA_035693605.1 Binatia bacterium | reverse complement strand
GGACGAGTCGATCCAAGTCCTCGAACGGGAATGGCGCGTCGATACTGGCACCGCCAAAGAATCCTACGCCTCGCTGGCCAAGTCCTTCAGTAAAGACGGCGCCGCCGGAAATTCCGGCTTGAAGGTTCATATCGACCAATTTCAGCGCGCCGATAAAGCCATCGGCGATATTCAGATCAGCAAGATCGTTGACTTCCGAGTGCTTGAAGAAGTTCGCCAAGAGATGATTAAATAGCTTCGTTTAGGAGAATATCATGAGTAAACACATCCCGGTTTTTGAAAAGTTTATCGAAGATTTGCGCGCCGCTTGGAAGGAGTTGCCCGGCACCGAAGCACGCATGAAGAAGGGCCGCCAGCTGCTGGAAGAATTGGTCAAGGATGAGGCGCTGCGCCAGGCGTCGAAATCTTGGCCATCCACCGAAGGCAGAAAGAATTTGCTGTTTCATGAAGACGAAGAATGCGGCTTTGCGATCAACGGAGTCGTGCGCGTGCCCGGCCGCAAAGGCAGCATCCACGACCATGCTCACGCCTGGACCGCCTACGGCGTGCTCGACGGAACGGAAAGCCTGGAACGCTATCGCCGCATCGATGATCGCAGCCAAGAAGGCTACGCGAAGCTGGAGCTAGAAAGCGTCACTGAAGGCAATGCCGGCAAGGTCGATCTCGTGCCGCCCTTCGACATCCATGCCGAACAAGGCGGGCCGACACGATCGGTCGCCGTAATCCTCCGTTCCGAACGGGTCGCCGGAAAGGTCTTGCAGGGCAGCTACAGCATAGAAGGCAATCTGTATCGGCAAATCGAAGGCCCGACGAATATCCCGTACGAAATCAAATAGCGACCGGAGAGGTAACACCGCAGAGACGCCGAGAACGCAGCCAGCAAAATCTTTTCCGAACCCTCTTATCTTTGTGAGCCTCGTGGTTAATATTTTTTGTATAAATATCGAATAAACAAGGCAAGCGGAGGTTGCAATGTCGACAACGAAACGGCTCCCGGCATTTGAAAAGTTCATTCAAGATTTGCGCAACGCCTGGGCGACACTGCCGGATCCCGAGACGCGCATGAGGAAAGGCCGTGACCTCCTCGAAGCGCTGGTCAAAGATGACTCCATGCGACAGAGCTGCAAGACTTGGCCGGACACCGACGGCGGCCGGCGTAATTTGCTTTTCTACGAAGACCCAGACTACGGCTTTGCCATCAACGGCGTAGTGCATGGAGCGAACCGCAAAGGCAGCATCCATGATCACGCCCACTCCTGGACCGCCTATGGACTGCTCCAAGGCACAGAAACGTTGGAACGTTATCGTCGAGTCGACGACGGCAGCAAAGAAGGCTACGCCAAACTGGAGATCGAAAACATTACGCAAGGCACGCCCGGCAAAGTCGACTTGGTACCGCCCTTCGCTATCCACGCCGAACAAGGCGGCCCGGGCAAATCCTACGGCTTGATCCTCCGCTCCGAGCGCGTTGCCGGAAAAGTCTTACAGGGCAACTACGATTTTGAGACCGGCGCGCATCGTAGAGTCGAGGGGCCGACCAACGTGCCGTTCGAAATCACCGGTTGAAATTCAGGTTCAATTTGTTCTTAAAGCAAAAGACTTTCGCATCACAAAATAAGCGTCCGAAATTGGATTTTCTCCCGTCAAACATCTACTGACCAATTCGAGGCGGCGTCAAGTTCGTAGAAACATTTATTACCTAACTGGGCGCCTTGCGGGAAATAGACCGGAACCGCATCGTCATTGATTACTGCTCAGCGCCCGAGTTTCTTCACGAACCCTTCTTGCACTAACTCCTCCAGGATCGAGTTGTCGTAATAACTTTGCGGCTTGCGCTCGCCGGGTTTGTCGGTCGGCAGCGCGTTTTCAAACGTAGCCACGTCGGACAACGGTACCAGTGGCGTATTCTTGACGAAGTAATCGTAAGACTTGGACAAGATCTCGGGGTTGGTCTGCTGGGTGTACTTCTGCAATGCTTTAATCGCCAGGCTCTTGTTTTGGTGGTAAACGTGCAGGCCTTCAACCAGCGCCATGAGAAAGCGCTTCGCCAAAGGCCGCTCCGACGTCAGCGCGGTTCTGCGCGCGGAGATGACAGAGGCCGGGTAGCGAATATTGAGTGTACCGAGGTCTGTCAGCAGGTTTAGGCCCCGTGCGGTCGCTCCAAAGAGGCCGGGCGGTGCCAACGCCGCAGCAGAGGCCACGCCCGACTCGACAGCAGCGATGCGCACGGGATCGGCGCCGGTTTGAATGAAGGTCACGTTGCGCGCGCCGACGCCTAGTTTATCCAGCGCAAAACGAATGGCAGTCTCCTCGATACCGCCCACTCGCGACACCGCCACGCGCTTGCCTTTGAGGTCGGCGGCAGTCTGAATCCCCTTCCCCGTGACAATACCGTACGGCATCAAACCATACGCGGTCGCGAGGATGGTCAAATCGGCGTTTTGTGTCATCGCCTGTATCGGCGAAGCTCCGCCCTGATAGACAAAAGCGATCTCCCCCGCCATCAGCGCCTGGAGATTGGTCACTCCGCCGGCGATCATCAACATTTCCGGATTGAGCCCGTACTTTTTGAACAGCCCGGCTTCGTATGTCACCCAGATTGCTAGGTTCTGTCCGGCGACACCGGAGTAGCTGATTCGTAATGATTGGCTTGGCGCCGTGACGACACAACCAAACGAAACGACCAACCAAATCCCCGCTGCGAGTAACGATTTCATGGCACCTCCGGGATCGGATCGAGAATTCCCAGTACAATGCCATAAACCGATCTTTCAACGAAATGGTTTTTGGAGACACTCCAAATTCGCTTATAAGAGACACCGGCCGCTTGAAGATACACGAGTAGGTAGCGGGGTACGGCAGTGCGG
>DASSGE010000920.1:0-4786 GCA_035693605.1 Binatia bacterium | reverse complement strand
GGTAATCATCTGGCTGCGTTCACGTGTGCGCGGCAAGATTCTCGATAACGGTTGAGCGTGGAGCGACATCTCTGGCTAGTGACTAGAACCATTGCTGCTCGGAGCCGATCTCCCAGCCGAGAATGAGTCCAAATCCAACACTGGCAAACCCAGCGATTACCCGTATCCCGCGGTTCATGATCGAGAAGCGCTGCGCCGTGAGGATGAACGGCAAGCCGATGATGCCACTCAAAAGTAACATCCCGCCAACCGATCCGAGCCCAAAAATCACGATATAAGCCAGGCCCGCTAGAGGTGATGGAATTGTCCCGAGCACAAGCAACATCAACGCTGCGCTGCCGGCCAGGCCATGCACCATACCGACGAAAAACGGCCGGCGCATGGCTTTGAATGGATGGCTGTGGCCATGATCCTGCTGCGGCTTTTCATGGACGTGGAAATGCGTGTGAGTTTCGGGATTATGTGTATGCGTGTGCAAATGGACCTGAGCGGGGCCGAAGGTGCGCCACAAGACGTTTAGTCCAAGCAGCACCAACATGATCGCGACGAGAAACTCGAGGCCAGCAGCAACCGAATTGGATATCGTGACGCGCAGACCGATTACCAGCAGACCGACGAGAAACAACGTCGTCGTGTGACCCAGACCCCAAAAAGCTCCGATCAACGACGCCCACTTGAAATTCTTATGCTCGCTGACAATGGTCGACACCGCGATCAAATGATCGGGATCGAGCGCATGCTGTATGCCGAGCAGGAGACCCAGACCGAAGGCGGCGACTAGCGAAGAATCCATGATGTTAAGCGAGACTGAGTTATCGACGCGACAAAGACCGCGACACCTCCAGCTCTCCAGTTTTGATCTCTGTCTCTATCTCGGCAACCGCTGTCCCGTCTGGGTTCCGATCCACACTTCACCGCCCTCATAAACCTCTTTTTTCCAGATCGGCACGGTTTTCTTGATCTCTTCGATGGCGAACCGGCTGGCAGCGAAAGCTGCCTCGCGGTGGGCCGACGAAACCGCGATAATTACGCTCGCCTCGCCAATCTGCACGGGACCTAAGCGGTGAACAATAGCCATGCGCCGGATTTGCCATTTTTGCGCCGCCTCGGCGCCAATGCGAGCCAGTTCCCTCTCCGCCATCTCAGGATAGGCCTCGTAATCGAGCGCGATAACGTTGCGCCCTTCGTTGTTGTTACGCGTCGTGCCGATGAAGGTGGCGATGGCGCCGGCTTCGGCATCCGTGACAAACCCCACCAGCTCATTGAGATCGATCGGCCCGTTTTGCACGCGAAACATATCTTTAGCCTCCACTCACCGGAGGGATAAACACCACTTCGTCGCCCTCATGCAATGTATCGTTGGAACCGACATAGTTCTGGTTGACGGCATAGAGCAGGCGAATGCCAGGGACGTCGAGCTTCGGAAATTGCTTCTGCAAGCCGCGCCAAAGATCGGCCACGGTGGCGCCTTCGCTGAGTTCCTGCATAACCTCCGCGGTGCCGGCGCGTTCGCGCAGGATCGCGAAGAACTTCACGCGAACTTTCATTTTCCTTGGAGCTGAGAAATCATATGGCGAATTTCTGGCAGAATTAGCTTTTCCATCGCCAAGTTCACCGCGCCTTTCGATCCCGGTAACGAGATCAAAATTTTGCCGCGGGCCGTTCCAGCGGCAGCCCGGCTCATGATTGCGGCTGAACCGATGTCGAGATAACTCAAATAACGAAACAGTTCACCGAAACCGTCGAGCTTCTTGTCGAAAAGCCGGCTCACCACTTCGTAAGTGCCGTCCCGGGGGGCGATTCCGGTTCCCCCGTTAACGATCACCGCTTCAATGTCGCTGCTTCCCAGCACTTGGTTAAGCAATGCCTCGATCTCTACCGGCTCGTCTTTGACGATCCGATAGCCCAAAGCCTGATGCCCTTCGCCAGTAAGCAACTGCTTGATGGTTTGGCCACTTGTGTCGGTGCTTTCGTCACGCGTATCGCTCACTGTTATGACGAAACAGCGCACGCTCTTGTTGGCTTTTTCTTTGTGCTCATGAACCGACATACAGGCCTCACCGCGCTTTTTTCACCGGCGACTATAACAACCGACCCTGGTGAATTCAAACTAGTGAATTTTCTACACATTTGTCGTCTTCAGGACTCAACTAGATCGCGGCACCAACAGATTGAACTCCTCGGTGGCTAGCTCTAGGATAAAAAAGACATGAAGCGCGAGCCCTTTTCACTGTATATTCACATTCCCTACTGCATCAGCAAATGTCCGTATTGTGACTTCAATTCCCACGTAGTGGCGCAGATCCCGGAAACCGGTTACACCGACGCACTGTTACGCGAGCTAGAATACTTTGGCGACGATCTCGACTGGCGCGGCCGCACAGTGCAAAGTATTTTTTTCGGCGGCGGAACGCCGTCAACCTTCAAAGCCCCAAGCATCGGGAAACTCCTAGCCTGGGCGGCCGCGACCTTTCCCATCGCCAACGACTGCGAGATCACCATGGAGGCGAATCCCGGCACCGTCGATGCCGCGAACTTCGCCGGCTACCACGACGCCGGGATCAATCGCATCAGCGTCGGCGTGCAATCATTCCAAGCCAAATTGCTGAAGTTCCTCGGCCGTGTCCACTCGGCGGAGGAAGCCAAAAAAGCTTTGCATATCGTCAAGCAGTCCGGCTTTAAAAACTTCAGTTTCGACTTAATTTACGCCAATCCTGGACAAACCCTCGCCGAACTCGAAGCCGATCTCGACATCGCTTTGACATTTTATCCGCCCCATCTATCCGCTTATAACCTCACATTTGAGGAGGGAACACCTTTCCACCACGAATACCGCGCTGGCAAAATGGCGAATTTAGCCGAGGACGAAGAGATCGCCATGGCGGAGCTGATCGATACTAAGCTTAGTTTGGCCGGCCTAAAACGTTACGAGATCTCAAACTATTCCCGCCCGTGGTTTCACTCACGCCACAATGTGAACTATTGGCACAGCGGCGACTATCTCGGCTTGGGCGCAGGCGCCCATAGCTATCGGCGCAATCAAGACGGAGTAACCGGACAACGCTGGAACAACGAAAAAAACCCGGCCAAGTACATGTCTCAGATCGACGAAACCCAGCAAGCCATTGTCGATCGCGAGACCATCGACCCTCACAAAGCCGCCGCCGAGTTCATGTTTCTGGGCTTGCGCATGACCGAGGGCATCCGCGCCGATATTTTCCGACAGCGCTTCGGCCAAACACCGCGGGAATATTATCCCCAGATCGATATTTGGATCGACGGCGATCTGTTGGTGGAGAATGGGGGATTTTTGCGCTTCACGACCAAAGGACTTATGCTTGCAAATTCGATTTTCGTGCATTTTATGTAGCGGAGACCGGCCACTCAGCCGCACCGACAAATGTCTTTCTCTGGAGGACACAATGACCAACGCTGACCTGAACAAGATCCGCATCGACCATATCGGTAGCTTAGTACGCCCGGCTAAGCTCAAAGCAGTATTTGCCCGCTTCGACCGGGGCCAAGCTGATGAACAAGAATTGCGCCAGGCGCAAGATCAGGCGATTCGCGACATTATTGCTCAGCAGGAAAACCACGGTTATCCGGTCGTCACCGACGGTGAATTTCGCCGCCACAGTTTTCAAGAGAGTTTTTCCGAATGCGTCACCGGTTTCGACGTGCCAAAGAATATCAACCTGTACTATGAAAAACGCGACTTGAACGAAACCCCGCTTGAGCGAGCCGAGCAGAATTTCGAAGAAGCCGGACCGGCGATTATCACACGGCGCGGCGCGGTCGACCGCTTGCAGGCCGTGCGCAACCTGCCGCTGGAAGAATTTCGCTTCGCCCAAAGCGTTGCCAACGTGCCTGCAAAAGTAACCATCCTTGGCCCCGACCGTATCGCCCAACGTTTCAAGTGGGAAGGATCGCTAAACGTCTACAAAGGACTAGACGATTTCGTCGAGCATATCGTCGAGATCGAGCGTCAGATGATCGCCCAATTGATCGGCGCCGGCTGCAAGTACATACAGGTCGACGCCCCCGGCTACACCGCCTACGTCGATAAAGTATCGCTGGAGCGAATGCGCTCCCGCGGTGAAGATCCTGTAAGGAACCTCCAACGCTCCATCGACGCCGACAACGCTTTGATCGCGGACTTTCCCGATGTGACCTTCGGCATCCACATCTGCCGCGGCAACGCCCGTACCATCGACCCCAAGACCGGCAAACTGGTTCCCCAATGGCACCGCGAAGGATCCTACGACGCCATCGCCGAAAAGCTATTCAGCACACTCAAACACCAAAGACTGCTTTTGGAATACGACAGTGACCGCGCCGGCGGCTTCGAACCGTTGCGCCTGGTGCCGAAAGATAAAATCGTCGTGCTCGGCTTAGTCTCGACCAAGAACTCCGACATGGAAAGCACCGACGATTTGAAGCGCCGGATAGACCAAGCGAGCAAATACCTACCGCTCGATCAATTGGCGTTGAGCCCGCAGTGCGGCTTCGGCGGCATCGATTCGAAAGTCCTCAGCGAAGCCGAAATGTGGGCGAAATTGGATACGATCGTGACAACCGCACGACAGGTTTGGAACTAGCGCGGGCAGGCCTCGACAACTGGCTGTGGTTTCACGTCGTTCACGTTTGAAGTGGAATTGGTGGTCTACCGAAGTCCGTTCCACTCGGGTCAAATTTCCGCCAGCGCCCGTCACTCGCCCAAGACGGTAACCGTCAGCTAATCAGGTCTCTTAACGATAAAGGAAATGAGGATTGCTGCGGTTTTGGC
>DASSGE010000919.1:0-4879 GCA_035693605.1 Binatia bacterium | reverse complement strand
GATTGAACTCGACGATCGCCGGCTTGAAACGCGGTGGGCCCTTTAACGCCATCGAGGAGTTCAAGGGAGAATATCGCTGTATTTTTTCCGACATGCGCAACGCCAATGGCGGCGAGTCCTACGGCCCGCTCGAGATCGATCGGCCGTGGGATGCCTATACCGATGATCATATCGGTGTGATGGATCACTTAGGCATCGACAAGTTCGTGGTCATGGGCTTCTGCATCGGCGGCCCCTTGATTTGGAACCTTCTGAAGCGGGCGCCTGATCGCATCGTCGCAGCCGTGCTGGCGCAGCCGAGCGGATTCCGGCCGGAGCTGCCCAACCACTCCTACGATAACAACATGAATGGCTGGGGTCCGGAGTTGGTCAAGCGCCGGCCCGACATCACGATGGAGATGGTCGACAAATTTCTCACCAAGATGTACCGCACCGACGCCGACTTCGTCTGGACCGTAACGCGCGATTTCGTGCGCAACTGCCGAACGCCCGTATTGATCTTGCCGGACGATACCAAGCCGCACCCGTACGCTGTCGCCATGGAGAGCGCGATGCTCGCGCCCAAGGCGGAAGTGAGCATGTTCCCGTGGAAGGAGCCGAAGGAGCGGATTCCGCTGGCGGTGCGCCAGATCCGTTCCTTCCTCCGTTCGCATCGGCTCGCTCCGGTTTAGTTCCACGGCCGGCGGATTATTCGGCATTCCATCCTGAATCAGGCAAGCCAGATGGGACTGTGATCTAAAATTATTGATTTTTCGTTCAATTTCTTTGGGACGGCCTGGCCTTCCATGCTTCCATGGGATTTTCCGCGGTGTGGGTCAGTTAATTTTCTTAAAAACATGGCTTGACAAAATCGGCTCGAATCTTAAATTTCCCACCGAAATCGCCGCCGCGAGCGGACAAAGACTAACAGGAGGCGGAAGTCATGGAGGCACTGTCGGCCCCGACAAGTCAGGTTTCGAACCATTTAGGTCAGCTGCTAGCCGGCGGAGAATCACAGAGCCGTTTCAGATTGATGGTCGTTCACGACGGTTTCCGGCATCTCGATCACGTCATCGGGGCGCTGCAATGCCGCGGTTTGCCGGCGCATACCGAGGCGTTGGTGTTGACGGTCGGAAATTTGTTCCGGACTCCGCTGCATTTGGCCGGCAAGGAGATGGAGATCGCCCCGTCGGAATCTAGCGCTGGCGCTCGGAGCCGCCGCCTGGGCAGGCCCAAGAAGACCCAGCTGTTTTTTCATCAGCTCGAAGCGATCCAGCGCCAGGCGCGCGCCAAACTCAAGGCCGCCTTCCCGGATTGGCGCATCAGCTTCGAGCAGCCCTTCGGCTGGCAGCCGAATCTGATCTTTCTTTCAACGTGCAATCAATCTCCCGCCGGGAATCACGGCCTGGTTGAAATCATCCGCAAAATGTCGGCCGAGTCGAGCGGTCCCTTGGTCGTGGCGCGCCCGGGCTTGCCTAACCCGCCGCCCCGTCGCCTCTCATTGATCGCAATCGACGGTCCGGCAAGCGCTGCGGCGGTCTTGCAGAGTTTGCAGCGCGCCCCTGCGTTGAAGGGAAGCAATTTCCACTTGATGTTTTACAGCGATCCGCTGATGACCCACGCGGCGCGTTGGAGCGCCGGCTATGAGGAACCGGACCGCGAATGGATCGACAGTCAACTGGTCCGGACCAAGAGCGCCATCGAAGCTTTGGGCCACAAAGTCAGTTGCGCGACCACCGCCGGCAACTCCGCCCAGGCGATTCTCGCGGAAGCCCGGCGCGTCGAAGCCGAAAGCATACTCCTAGGCACGGGACCGCTGGCGTGCTTGGGTTCCTTGCGGTCGCAAAGCGTGGCCGCCACTGTCGCCGCCGAAGCGGGCTGCTCCGTGGAAATCGCATTCTCCGACCAGCAACCGCACCCAGCGGCCAGAATTCCTTCGGTCGTTGCGGCGCAAACCATCGCCGCTTGGAGAAACCGGAACGATGCTCCCGCGGGAATGGCTTCGTCGATGCAGCGAGCCGCGGTTCGAAACTCTCCGCGAATAAACCCGCTGTTGGATTTCTAGCTTGCAAAATCTCGCCATCGCCGTTCAATCCATAGGGACACCGCCGCTGCGGTGGTGTCCCTGGATTTATTTACGGCCGGCCGCGCTGCAGCCCATCACCGGCCTGCTCGCCCGCGACCCTGGGTGCCGACGGCGGCGGTTCACTATCACGCAGCGGCCGCAGTGCACGCCGACGGAATGGCGAGCCAGAGCGCATCTAATTTAAATGACGCGGGAGTAGAATTGGCTCACGACCACGGAGTTGGGGCGGCGGCTGCATCGGGACGCGTCGATGATTACCCGTGGCCCTCCAACTGATCAGCCAGTTTCTTTGACCAATAGAGGGTTTGATCTCTCCTCGGCCAATGCCGCAGCCATCCAAAGGTTTTGCAGGGATGAATCAACGTGACTCGATTCTTCGCACCTTTGCGAGATGCCGAAGAAAACACTTAAACGAATCGCTTGTCGTTCTTTGATGGTCTTTTGGCATCCGCCATGCACTACGGATCATAACGTCCGGTGATTCAGGAGCTCGGCCCTGCGCGGCAAGTTGATCATCGGGCTGCGCGACTATATCGCCCTGAACACGCAGCGCGGTCGCGATCCCAATAAGCTGCCGACGCCGAGGATCCTTACGTTCAAGCGGCCGTCGTCGGTCGAAAGGGGGTATTTATGAAGAGGACGATAACCACAATTGTCGGGATCTGTTTCATGCTTATTTTTCTCGTTCCCCAGGCGCATGCTCTGAAAGCCGTCTCGGCACAGATCATATCCGGCCGGCTGCAGGTGATCGGCGTGCAGGCGGCAAGAAACGCCGACATCATTTGGGAGGGAAATATTGTAACTTCGGCGAATCGAGCCGGGACCTTTCGGTTTAGCACGACGGACCTGCCTCCAACCTGTGTCGGGACGCTGAGCGACGGCTTCGACACGCTCCAGGTCGCGGTGAGGTTCTGCGTTCCCGTGGTGGCGGGTGCGGGGTCGGCATACGTCAAAGCTACGGGGCAAACGATTTCCTATCATGCCGGCGACGACGGAGATCTGCAGCTTGGCGCGCCTCGGCGCTATCAGGATTTGGGCCTGACGATTGTCGATCTCGAAACCGGCCTTGAGTGGGAGAAGAAGTGCTGGGGGTGCGTTGGAAATCATCAGACTGATGGTCACGACTGGAATAGCGGGATCTGGACATGGCTTGCCGCTGTCAACGCGGAGAACGGCGGCGCCGGCTTCGCAGGTCACAATGACTGGCGCATACCTAACATCAACGAGCTTCAGACGCTCGCGGACTACGGCACAGTGAGCCCCGCCACCGACAGCGCGTTCAACGTCTTCCCGGATAACTTCACAGCGTCGTGCAACTACTGGTCCTCTACGTCTTATGCCGCCGATCCGTCCAAAGCCTGGACCGTGTACTTCTTCGACGGCAGTGTGGGCGTGGAGCACAAGGCGATCCAGTACTGCGTGCGCGCCGTCCGCGGCGGCAGCTCGTGATCGGCCCTGATCACACGGTATGAACTCCATGGAGCATGCTCTATCCTTTTAAGTCCGTCGTGGCGTCCGCTGCCTTGGCTGGAAGTCTCGGTTTGCTGTTTCTCGCCATCGGCGTTGTCACCTATGGCCGGAGCGGAGGAAAAGAGCCTAAAAGCTTGCCGCGCGCGATGGGCATCGGCTATCTTGAACTTGACCTTCAGCGGACTAAAGACGGTGTCCTGATCGCCCTCCACGACGACGATCTCCGCCGCGCCACAAACATTGCGGATGTGTTTCCCGTCGGGTGTGTATACCGATGAAATCGGCACGCCGGTCTCTTTCCGGGCGGAGTACGCTGCGGCCAAAGAACGAAAGCGGTATGAAGTCGAAGAAAATTGACTTTTCCGATATTCCCGAATTGACCGACCGGCAGCTATCGTCCATGCGGCGGGTCGGGAGACCGTCTATGGGTGACGAGCCCAGGAAGCTCATCGCGATTCGTTTGGACGCGAAGGTTTTGGGTTGGCTGCGCAAGACTGCCGAGAAAAAAGGGCTGCCTTACCAGTCGCTGGTGAACGAGATTTTGGCGAGTGAGATGCGCAAGGCGAGTTAATCAATACGCCGTCCTGACCCAAATCCCACAGTCAAATCCCAGTCGAAGTGATCGCGGTCTGGACAATCATCGCAGCCGGCATCGGCGATTCCCCAATGGGAAGCGCGGGTGTGAGTCGGTCAGAAGCGAAATGTCGCACCCGTTAGGATCGACGATCGAGATCCAATCCCTCCCTCAACAATGACGTTGAAGTGCTTGCCGACTTCAATCTGGCCGCCGATCAGGGTATTCCATGGGTGGGCTGCACGCTGGGTGATAATAAACTCAATCGATCGGCCGGCAATCGAGCCCGCAACCTCCTCTTGGATACGTTGATACATCGCGCCTACCCACATCGATGTTTTAATGGATTCCGTCACTTGGCCGCGCAAACCCAGTCTAAAGGAAGCCACTGTCGCTTCGGGCTCGGTGTGGGCGATCAAACTTTCATTTACGAAGGACAGGCGTGTAATCGTATGATTGACGTCGCCTACAATGAAAGCGTGGAGATCGCGCCATTCGGTGATCCTAAAGCCGCCGCCTAGGGTCACACCTCCACCATAGGTGGGACCTTTGAATTCCGCCCTTAGCGGAAGATCCTGCGCCACAATTCCGAGAATCGGAACATCGGGAATAGTCACGGCTCCTTTCGTGTTTCCCGTGGTATAACCGACGATCCCGTATAGATTAAGAAATGGGAACAGCCAGACATCGAATCTGCCCGAGACGTTCTGCTGCGTCGAATCCACCCGACCGACTTGTGCAAAGTCCGAGATCGACTGCGGAGTGCCGCC
>DASSGE010000918.1:0-3884 GCA_035693605.1 Binatia bacterium | reverse complement strand
AATCCTGTCGGTCATCAAGGACAGATCGACGGCGGCGTCGTTCAGGGAGTCGGCTATGGTTTGATCGAATACCTGCCGGTGCAAGACGGCAAAGTCGAAGTGGCGAACTTCGGCGAATATAAAATCCCCAACATCTGCGATATTCCGCCGCTCAAAACCGTGATTGTCGAGAGCGACAGCGGCGTCGGTCCTTACAAAGTCAAAGGAATCGGCGAGAATCCGATCTCGCCGGTGGCGCCCGCCATTGCTAATGCCATCGAAGACGCGGTGGGCGTGCGCATTCGCGATCTGCCGATCACGGCGGAAAAAGTCTACGCCGCGTTGACAAAATTAAAGGGTGAATAGTTCGGAGTCGGAGGAGCAGACGCCTCGATACGGACTGCTTACGTTTCACTGTTTCGGGAGGAAGAATGCCATTCGATTCGATGGATGATTTTATCACGGCCGCGGACAAGGTCGGCGAAGTGCTCCATGTCGAAGGCGCTGATTTGGCGATGGATGTCGGCGGCTTGACCGAACTGACGGGGGAGAAAAATGGTCCTATGGTGGTGTTTGACAAGTTCGCCGGTTATCCGGCGGGCTTTCGTATCGCTGCCAATGCCAACCGAACGCTGCGCCGCTTTGCTCTGGCGATGGAATTGCCGCTCGATATTCACCCGCTGGAACTCCTGCGCCGCTGGCGCGACAAGCGAGCCGATTCCAAACCGATCCCCGCGCGCGTCGTCAAAGATGGACCGGTGCTGGCAAATGTGCAGCAGGGCGACGCGGTAAACATCGAAAATTTTCCCGCGCCGCGCTGGCATCCCGGCGACGGCGGACGCTATATCGGCACCCAGGATATGGTGATCGTCAGGGATCCCGAACAGGGCTGGGTCAACATGGGCTGTTACCGAGCGATGGTGCAGCGCCGCGATCGTGTCAGCCTGTGGATCAATCCGCAAAAACATGGCCGCATACTTGCCCAAAAATATTGGCGCGCCGGCAAGGCTGCGCCCGTGGCGGTGGTGTTCGGCTGCGAGCCGGTGACTTGGATGACGGCGTCGATGTCGCCGCCGTTTGGCACGTCCGAGTATGAACTCGCCGGCGCCTATCGCGGCAGTCCCGTCGATGTCGTCGAGCTGCCGTTGACGAAACTGCCGGTGCCGGCCCATGCCGAGATCGTCATCGAAGGCGAGATCCCTCCGGAAAGCGAAGAGACCGCGATCGAAGGGCCGTTCGGCGAATGGCCAGGGTATTACACGCATCAAGGACCGGAAGCAGTCGTACGCATCAAGCGAATTTACTATCGGGACAATCCGATCATCGCCGGCGCGCCGCCGCTGCGGCCGATCAACTGGAGCAACTTCACCAATTATGTGCATCTGTGGGAGCATCTCGAACGCTCCGGCATCACCGACATCAACGGCGTCTGGGGTTTTTACAACGGGCTCCTCACCGTGGTGTCGCTCAAGCAGCGCTACGCCGGCCACGCCAAGCAAGCGCTGATCACCGCCGCCGGCTTTCGCCACGGTGACATGAAGACGTATTACGTCGCCGTCGATGACGACATCGATCCGACCAACCAGGAAGAAGTGCTCTGGGCGATGTGCACGCGCGTCGATCCGACGACAGCGATCGATGTCGTACGCGATGCCTGGACCGCTGACCTCGACCCGCGCGTGTCGCCGGCGCGCCGCGCCCAAGGCGATCTGACCGTCGGCCGAATGTTGATCAATGCCTGCAAACCGTTCGCCTGGCGCGAGCAGTTTGCCAAGACCAATGTTTTTGGCCCCGAAGATCGCCAGAAGCTGCAAGCGAAGTGGGGCGGGTTGCTGGCGAAGATGGGCAGGAAATGACGGGAAGATTCCACCACGAAGCGGACATGAGTCTACCTGAGTATGAAATTGCAACCTGTTTACCACCCGGTATTTTGCTTGCAACGGAAGCCTCGTTCGAGTCCGCCACACGGATTGTAACCGCAGATATAGTTTCTTAGGAGGCACGAGGTTCGGCGAATGAAATGAGCTGGAATCTGTGGGCTCCGGATATTTTATCCACGGATTTTTTCGCTGGCCTGTGTTTTTCGACCAGCTGGCGTAGTCCCACTCCAGCCGAGCTTTAACCCGCGCACCGGCTGTACTATAAAGATCTAATCGATTGAACTCACTTCTTGGCTAAATGACGCAGTGAGGTGCAGCTAATCCAGCTATTTTGGGGGAATGATGGAGATCAAACACAAACTTATCAGCGCGGATTCTCACGCCGGATTCGACCGCGATGATTTCACCAAGCGCATGTCCGCGGCTAAGTGGGGCGAGAAAATTCCGCAGATCGTCGAGACCGAGGAGAATGGCAAACGCATCGATCGTTGGACGGTGTATGGCGAAGTACGCCATGGCGATGTCGCCAATTGTCCGGTATTGATGGGCGAGCCGTTTCCGAGCTACCCGCAACTCTACGAAGCGATTCCCAAGGCGTATCACGATCCACAGGCAAGATTAGCGATGCTCGATGCCGACGGCGTCGATGCGGAAGTGCTGTTTCCCAACCCGCCGGGGGGGACGTTTTTCGAGCCCGGCGACGTCGATTACGAGTTGGATGTGGTGCGTGCTTACAACGACACTCTGGCCGAGTGGAAACGGGTTAGCGACCGCTATGTGCCCTTGGCCATCGTGCCGTACTTGAGTCCTCCCGAGGAGATTAAGAAAGAACTCGAGCGCGCCGCGGCCGCCGGGCATCGCGGCGTAAATCTGATGGGCCAGATGCCCAAAGGTCTGCCGCATATCACCGATCCTTACTGGAATCCGCTTTGGGAAGTTTGCCAGGCGTTGGAATTGCCGATTCATTTCCATGGTTCTGCCGGGCTCAGCGCGGGCGCCTCGGTGCGCAAGTGGAGCGGCTATTCACCGCGCCAGGCTCATTCGGCGCAGACCGCGACCTCGGCGGTGACGCCGGCGCAGATCGTGCCGCAATTTATTTTTTCCGGCATCACCGAAAAATTTCCCGGTTTGATCAGCGTGTTTCCCGAGGCCGGCGTCGGCAGTTTGAACTATGTGATTGCCACCTGCGATCACGAGTGGGAGAGCCGCCATCTATGGACCGAGGGCATCACCACGCGGCCGAGCGAGATCGTGCGCCGGCAGATGTATGTGAACTTTTGGTTCGAGGCAGAAGGCATCAAGCTGCGCGATGACATCGGCGTCGACAACATTATGTGGGAGTCGGATTTCCCCCATGTGGCGTCTTACTATCCGCACTCCTGGCGCGAGGTCGAGCGTGTGCTCACGGGCGTGCCGGAAGCCGACCGCCGCAAGATGCAATACGAGAACGCCGTGCGGTTGTACAAAATCGATGCGGTCCTGCCGGCCTAAACAGATTGTCGGCAAAATTAGCTTGTTAGTTTCGGAATTCTCTGTCGCAAAGGCGCAAAGACGCCACTGACAGCCCAGAGGCTTGTCATCCCGAGCGGATGCGAGGGATCTTAGGAAAGATTTATCCTGTCGGTGGAAATGACATGTCACTGCCTCTACTTTGCGGCCTTTGCCGGAGTATCCGAGTTTCGCGTGTGGTTTGCCGCGCTGTAATCTTCGTTGTGAATGATTTTAAAGAGGATTTTTCATGCAGTTGAAATATGGCTTTATCAGCGTCGACGATCACGTTCAGGAGACGCCCGATCTCTGGACAAGCCGGGTCGACAAAAAATTTGCGGATCGGGCTCCTCGTTTAGTCACGGCGAAAGACGGCGCCGAACAGTGGGTCGTCGACGGACAGATGCTTCTCGGTGGACGCTCGGCGCGGGCGGGGGCGCTGATGGCGGATCGCAACGAAGATCCCAAACGCTGGGCCGATGTGCCGGCGCCGGCATACACGCCGGCGGAGCGTTTGAAGGCGATGGACTCGGCGGG
>DASSGE010000917.1:0-6643 GCA_035693605.1 Binatia bacterium | reverse complement strand
ATGGGTTTTTTGTCAGGCGTGAGGATTGAGACGCAAGTAAGAAACCCGTGGAACCGATTAAAAGCCCACTTTTGCCGTCCGACCTTGAACTCTTAACCTTGAATCACCGCGCCGGCGGTTTGAAAAGATTTGAACTGTTTGAACGAATTCATTAACGTGAAAACATGCCTGACCCCAATCACCTGATTCTCACCGCCGTAGGACCCGACCGCATCGGTCTGGTCGAAAAGATCGCTGCCTTCATCACCCGCCATGACTGTAATATCGAAGACAGCAAAATGGCGGTATTTTGCGGCGAGTTCGCCGTGATTGTCTTGATCACCGGCGAAGGCAATAATCTGGTAAAGATCGGGCGCGATTATCGCGAGATCGAAGGCGAAACCGGTTTGACCATCTCGATAAAGACGCCGACAATGCGCAGAAGCACCGAATCGTTCTTACCCTATAAACTCACCGCGTCGTGCATGGATCATCCCGGAATCGTCTACCAGATCAGCAACGTCCTGAGCGGCATGGGCGTAAACATTGAATCGATGGAAACCAAGACCTACGCCGCGCCGATCAGCGGCACACCGATCTTCCAACTCGAAGCTGACTTGGCCGTTCCGACGAGAACCAATATTACCGAGTTACGCGAACGCTTCAGCGAGATTCAGCGGCAGGAAAATATCGACATCGATTTAACCGCGGCGAAAAGTTAACAAAAGCCAGTTCCAATTGTTCCAAACGTTCCAGTAGTTCTCACAGGCTCGGAATCGCCCAAGTCGTTGGACCTTTTGGAACACCTGAACCTTTGGAGTTATCCCGCGGCTATCGCTTCGAGAGACCTCTGCTTCCGCCCCAGCCACAAACTGTTGACCAGCCAAATGATTGAAATCGGTACGGCAACAAGCGAAACCCCAGTCATCGCCAGTCCGAGTGCGCCCAGGCCCGCATAGGACCAGGCGCCCACCTGATCGCCCAGACGATACACCACCGTATCGATAAAACTTTTGGCTTTGTACTTGTCTTCCCGCGCTACAACTGTGAAAAGCACTTCACGAGTTGGCCGGGCAAAGGCGAAATTACCGGCCCGGCGAATCACCTGAAAAGCCACTAGCGCCACAATGGTCGGCGCCAGGGCCAGGGTGCTGAAGCCGAGAATGCTCAGCAGCGGCAATAACGCCAAGGTCAGCGCCACACCGATGCGTTTGATCGTTTTAGCGGTAACGAATAATTGTGCGCCGAGAGTCAAGATATTCACCCATAGATCGACGTTGGCAAAAAACGCTGTGCGCGCGCCGCGGTCAGCGAAGTATGTCCTGGCGATCTCGGCTTGCTGGAAATATAAGAACGTCGAGGTGATGGCAAACAGCAAAAGAAAGACACTGACATTAACGAGATAAGGCGATTTCACCGCGTGCGAGAAACCGCTCAATATCGAGCCGCCGATCGGCGATTCGTCGCGCTGGCCGGCGGGACGCGCGCTTAAGGCCTCTGCCATACGCGACAAACGGCCGACGCAGAAGACCGCGACTTCCAACAAGATTGCCGAAGCCAATAATAAATAGGTCGCCGGCACCTGCTTGGCAAGCGAAGCTGTGATGCTAGATCCGGCGATACCACCGATCGTTGCCCCGGCAGCGATGAAGCCGAACAGCCGTTTGCCCTGCTCAGTGTCAAATACATCGACCATGAGCGCCCAAAACACCGACACGACGAACAAGTTGAAAATCGACGTCCAGATAAAAAATAGACGGCCGAGCCAGATCGCTTGTTCGCCCGAAGCCAATTGCAGAAGCACGACGAAACCCAAAAGATTTGCGGCAAAGAACCGATAGCTAACACCGATGAACTTCACGCGCGGCAGCTTCGCCACCAAGGCGGCGAACGGTGGATTGACTGTTATCATGCCGAGCAACGTGCCGGTGAATAGCCACGGCAGATTCTCCACCCCGCCGGCCACACCCATATCATCGCGAATCGGCCTGAGAATATAATAGGAAATGAAAATCGAGATGATATATAGCCAGGACCATCCGAGCGCGCTCAGCTCCGCCGGCCGGACGTCGATTACACGTCGTAGTAAGCGGTAGACTATACCACCATGGGTACCCGTTTGTGGATTGGAATCATTCCCCACGCGTAAGTCCTTACTCTTCGCCTCTTACCATTAGGTATTTTCGATAAACTGCTCCATTCGCCTGCGCATCGCCGCATCGGGCAATCGGCCACGAGCTGCGCCGAGATTATCGACAACGTATTCCGGCCGGGCCATGCCGGGCACAGCGCAAGTGATGGCAGGATGAGAAACGATATATTTCAGAAAGAATTGGGCCCAACTCGCGCAGTCGAATTCCGTCGCCCAGTCAGGTAACTTTTTGCCCTGCACGGCATTAAACAGCCGGCCCCGGCCAAACGGCAGGTTGATCATGACCGCCATGCCGCGGTCGCCAGCCAGCGGAATCAGCCGGTTACCGGCATCGCGGTTGTCGAGGGCATAATCGACTTGAATGAAGTCGAGGATTTCCTTTTTCATCACCTGCTCAAAGTCATTATATTGGTTGTCGAATGACGTGGTGATGCCGACGTAGCGCACCCGCCCCGCCGCCTTGAGCTCGCGGATCGTTTTGAGCTGCGTGTCGGTGTCGAGCAGGTTATGCACAGCGAGCAGATCGATTTTGTTGGTGCGATACCGTTTGAATGAAGCTTCGATCTGCGCCATGCCCGATTCCCTTCCACCCTTGCGCAGACTCACTTTCGTCGCAAGAAACAGCGAATCGCGAATCTTCAAGTCCTCAACTAGTTCGCCGACGACCGCCTCCGCTGTACCATAAGAAGGCGAGCTGTCGATCACCTTCCCGCCAAGAGTTTGGAATTGACGGATAGTATCGCGCAGGGGCGCTTTTTCGCCATCGCTTTTTACGTCCTCGTATCGGCGCGCCGTGCCAATGCCGATGATGGGAATCGCCTCGCCCGATGACGGAATCTTTTTCTCAATCACGGACTGGCCTTGGGCCGACGAAAACTCCGGAGGTAATAATAAAGAGGCTCCCATAGCCAATCCGGCTTTGATGACGCTCCTACGGCTTGAATCCATAAGCTCTCCTTGTCGCTCGCCAGCACCATGTAGCACCGGTTGTTTGAGCTCGCAAGACGGTCGCCTTCGGCCGCAAATCCGTTATTTTTGCTTGTGCCGGCCGTCCGTCGGAATTACCATGGGCTGATGTCGGCCCACAGGAGCAGCACGGAATGAAGTATCATAAATTACTGATTGCAGTAGTGGCGACTCTGGTGTGCTGGGCTGGAGTGCGACCCAGCCTAGCGCAGCATTTGGAAAAGATCCGTCTGGGTTACAGCGGCACGGGGATTAACAATTATGTCTTAGAGATGGGCAAACGTACGGGAATTTTCAAAAAAAACGGCCTCGATCTCGAGGTAGTTTACGTGAACGCCGGTTCGTTACTTAGCCAAGCTCTCATAGCCGGCACTTTTGATTTGTCTTTTTCTCAGGGTTCCGAAGCGATGATCGCCAAAATACGCGGCGCCGACGTGCGCATCGCCGCGGTCATAGCCAATCGCTTCAATCATGTCTATCTCTCTGCTCCATCGATAACTTCGATAAAACAACTGAAAGGCAAGAAGGTCGCCGTCAGCCGCTTTGGTTCGGGCTCCCACTTCCAGACCAACTTGGCGCTCAAAGAAGGCGGGCTCGATCCGGAAAAGGATGTCACGGTTTTACAAATCGGTAATTCCGGCGCGCGCATCACGGCGATCCTGAGCGGCGTCGTCGACGGCACAATCATGGCAGCAGACTTCGTGCCACGAGCCACGCGCGAAGGCTTCAACGTGCTCGCCGACCTTGCCGATACGAAAATCGAGTACCCGTTTTTGTCGCTAAACTTCGCCGGCAGCTATCTCGACCGCAATCAAAAAAACGTCAAGGCACTGATCAAAAGCATGTCCGAATCGGTGCGCGCGTTGCAGAGCGATGCATCCACGGCAAAAGCGGTGATCCGGACGTCGCTGCGCACCGACGATGTCGCCACCATCGACTACGCCCTCGCGCGCAGCGTACAAGTGCTGGACCGCCGGCCATTTCCGACACCCGGTGGCATTCAGACGGTGCTTGACGAACTGGGTAAAGAAGCGAAAGGCAAAGTCTGGAAGTTCGACGACTTCGTCGATTTACGCGCTCTGCGGGAATTGGAGAAAGAAGGGATTTTCAAATAGCCGCTACTGAAGCGCCCCGCGCAATAGCACCAGCGGGGCGTCGCCTTCGGGCCCTCTGCCGCGGCTGCGCAGCAACGGCGACGCCAACTCGGGCTGCGCTTGCTGTAGCCGTTTCCAGTTTTTCTCCGTGGTGATGATGTAGACGCCGCCGGCGGCGATTTGCGCCGACCCATTGTCGATGGGCAGTTCGGCGACCTCCACCATGCCGCCGCGATAGAACGCCACCGCGTCGCCGTTGAAGCCGCCCGACAATACCAGCTTTTCCGATGGCGGCACTAGACGGTTCACTTCGATCATGAAATCCCGATAGCTTTTGGTTTCGGCGATCTTTGCTTCGACCAAGCCACGGCTAAAAAACGCCAAAATAATCGACAGCGCAACCAGAGCGCCGCCGGCCGCGGCTGTGCGGCCACGCCAGAGATAGTAAGCAAGTAACGACCAGAGAGCGGCCCATGCCAGCGCTGCGGCGTCGAACTTCCATCCGAAGTCAGCGATCTGACTGACAATCACGAGAAAGTTGGCGCGGTCTTTGGGTTTGAGTAACTGCTCGATGGGCGCGAACAAGCGCGCTGGATCGTGAGTCCAGAGATCGCCCAGAGCGATAAACAGCACAACCAAAGCGGTGACGAAGGCAACAGCGGAAACGATCCGCAGAAACCACATGCGAAAAAATCCCAAAGGTCCCTGCCGACGGCACCAGAGCGCCAAGAGCAGCGCCAAAGCTGGATAAATGGGCAGCAGGTAAACCGCTCGCTTGCCGGACGACAGCGAGAAAAACAACAGCATGACGCCGAACCAAGTCTGTAAAAACAGCAGGGCGTCGCCGTCCCCGCCGCTGCGCTCTTTGGCCCAATCCCAAAACATGAACGGATAAAACAAACACCATGGGGTAGCGAGGCTGAAAAGATAACTGAAATAATAGTAAATCGGATGACTATGGCCCGAACCGCCGAAGAAACGGCTGACATTTTCCGACAGTAGTTGGCGGTTGACGAAGCCCTCGCCGCCACGGCTGATTGCCAAACCGTACCAGCCGACTACGAGGACCACCGCGATCATCACTCCAGGATGCAAAGCAAACTTGAAAAATATTTTCCAATCCCGTTTCAGTGCAAGAAAGGACGCGATCACCAGTCCCGGCAAGACTAATCCAAGCGGCCCCTTAGACAGTGTTGCCAAGCCCACCAAAAGATACATTGCATAGGGCCATATCGGATGGGTGAAGAACCCACGGTAAATGCTGTAGAAGAGGATTAAGCTGAGTGTCACGAAGAAACACAAGGTCATATCGACGCGGGCGTTAACCGCCTGGGTCTGATAGATCATAGTCGTTGCCAGTATCGCGCCGCCCAACAGTCCCACCTGCGGTCCGAACAGCTTGGCTCCTACCAGATAAACAGAAATCACACCGAGCGTCGCGTAGAGCGCTGACGGGAAACGCAGGGTCGCCTCATCGAGCACTCCGGTAAATTGATAGGTCAGCGCAGCCGACCAGTGAAACATCGGCGGCTTGGATGGAATAGCCTCCGCGCGCTTAAGTGGAAACAGCCACTCGCCGCGCTGGACGATATCCTGCACCGCCAGTCCTTCGCGTGGCTCGCCTTTGTCGAAAATCGGCGTGCTGCCGAGGTAAGGGAAGTAGAGCACGCCGCAGAGCGCGAGTAAGAGAAAAACGTGAAACAACGACTGCGATCGATCCAATGTCGCGGGTGTCATCAACTCAGTTAGTTAACCTTTTCATCGAGATTGTTAAAGAGAAGCGTAGAATAGCGTCGCTACGTAGTACACGTGGATAATAAAAATTCGCAGAGAGCGCAGCATGCCGCGCCCGTTCCATGTCGTCACCGGGTGTGCTTCTTCGCGAAAATATACCGAATCGCAGGTTAGTGCGTGAGCACCGGAACGGCTATCTATTAGCGACCGCTGGGTTCAACACATGGCTCGGCTTGCCCGAGGCGAAGCTGACAATGTCGTCGACGACCACGGCATAGTACTCTTCGTAGCTTTCGCGCGTGACGTAACCCAGATGCGGCGTGCAGGTGACATTGGCCATCTTGACCAACGGCTCGTCGGCGCCAACCGGCTCTTTGTCATAGACGTCGACAGCGGCGAAGCCCGGCCGCCCGGCCTTGAGCGCCTCGACCAACGCACCCTTGGCGATCAAACCGGACCGGCTGGCGTTGACCAATAGAGCGCTGGGCTTCATTCGCGCCAAATCGCCAGCGGTCACAATGCCGCGGGTGTCCTTATTCAATGGTAAATGCAAGCTCACGATATCCGCTTCGGCAAAGAACTCCTCGCGGCTCTTGGCGACTTCGAATCCAGCCGTCTTTGCTCGGCCGGTAGAACCTTCGCGTCCCCAGCAAACCACCCGGGCGCCAAAAGCTTTGCCGACCGCCGCGACGATGCTGCCGATCTTGCCATAGGCATA
>DASSGE010000916.1:0-3294 GCA_035693605.1 Binatia bacterium | reverse complement strand
GACGCCGGCTCGTCCCGGCGTGTCCGGCCGCTGCGCGCCGGCCACGGCGTGGCCGGGCATGGTCGCCGTCACGCCGATCAAGGCGACCCGGCCGCGTTTCGTATCGAGATAGGCTGGCGCGCGCGCCTCGCGCAAATGTCTGCCGGTGCCCGCGTGCACGATGCCGGCGCTGTCCAAATAGCGGCAAGTGGCCATGATCCCGCCTTCGCCGTAATCGAAGGCATGATTGTTGGCGGTCGAAACCAGACTGACGCCCAACCACTTTAAATCTTCAAGCAGCTGCGGCTCCGTCGTCATGTAAGTACCGCCGCTGATGTTCTGGTGCCCTTCGAGGTAACGATGCACGGCGGTTTCCAAGTTGGCGAAAGTCGCGTCGGCGCTGACGCAAATTTCCCGCAGTTTTAAGTAACGCTCCTCGCCGAATACCGCCAGGCGCCGCGTCGGCATGACATCACCCAACAACATCAGCGACAAATCGCCCCGTTCGGATTCGTACAGCATAAGACCCTCAGAAAATAGTCTGTGAGCTCAAGGTTGGCTCGTAGAGCATTTGAATGACGATGCCATCCGGATCCGCGCAATAAAACGATGCGCTACCGTCACGATGGATCTTGAACGGATGGACGATCGTGACGCCTTGTCGCACGAACTCCCGCTCCAATTCGCGCACTCGCTCGACACTCTCGACGATGAAGCCCAGATGATCGAGCGCTCCTTGCTTACCTGACTGCGCAAAACATTCGGCAACTTCGTGGATTGCCAGATTGTCGCAGCCGGATGAGAGATAAACATTCTTGTCATCCGGCTCCCAGACCACCTTCATACCGAGCACATCTCGGTAAAATCTTTTCGCTGGCGCCACATCGCGCACTTTGAGCGCAATATGGCGCATGCCGCGCAAACCGGCTATCGGACTCATGTCGGCAATATATCATACTGGCGGGAAAATGCAGTTTCGGCAGGTGAACATCGGGGACCGTAGCTTCGGCTTGTTTGGATACCTGGCGAAGCCGCGAAATTTATGTTTTATAGAAAACTCCGTCTTTGATTACTAAATTCAGCAGCCATGGCAAAAAATACTAAAATCACGCGCACCACCCATCCACATCTGGGCATTCTCGCGGATATCAGCACGCTGATAACTCATTCGCACGACCTTCAAGGGACCTTGGATCGGCTGGTCGCCACGGTCGCCGAGCGCATGCAGACCGAAGTGTGCTCGCTATACATTTTCGACGCCAAAAAGAATCGCCTGACCCTGTGCGCGACCATGGGACTCGATCCCGAGTCGGTCGGGAGAGTATCCATGGGGACGGGCGAAGGTTTGACCGGCCTAGTTATCGAGCAAATGAAGCCGGTGATGGTCGTCGATGCCTTAGCACATAAGCGTTACAAGTATTTCCCGGAAACCCACGAAGAACATTTTCACTCATTCTTGGGTGTGACGCTTTTCGAGAATAAAATGCCGCTGGGCGTGCTGGTGGTGCAAACTTCCCGACGGCGGGAATTTTCCCGCGATGAAATTCGCCTTTTGACAACAATATCAGGACAAGCGGCCAGCATCATCGTTCAGGCCCGTCTGGCCGATAACCTGCGCTCCAAGGAAGAGGAGCGCAAGGAATATCAGAAGCGCATGAACGAAGCGATGCGCAAGCTGCGGGCGTATGAAGGGGCGCCGCCACAAACCTCGCCAAAGACCAAGCAGAAATGGCGCGGTCGCTTGACCGGCTTGGCGGCATCGCCCGGTTTCGGCCGCGGCCAAGCGTTTGTCCTCGAGCCGCGCATGGAATTGAACGCGATCAAGAAGAAAAAATCGCGCAATCCGCGGCATGAGATCGAGCGTTTTCGCGGTGCCGTGGAGCGCGGTATTGACCAGATCAACATCGTTAAGCGGCGCATGAGCACTCTGATTTCCGCCGAAGAGGGTGCGATTTTCGACGTCTATCGGCTGATTTTCGAAGATCCGCAGATCATTCACCAGGTCGAACAACAAATTCGCAAGGGCAGTTACGTCGCGGAATATGCTGTTCGGGTAGTCTTCGAACGTTACATGGAATCCATCGCCAAAATCGACAATAGCTACCTGCGCGAACGAACCTCCGACGTCAAAGACGCCGCGCAGCGGTTATTGGAAACTCTTTCGGGCGGCGACGGACAACAATACGATGTCCCGGACGACGCTATTTTGGTGGCGCAGGATCTTTCGCCCGCCGACTTGAGCATGCTCGAAGGCGATAAGTTTAAAGGCATTGTCTTAGCCACCGGGGGTGTCACTTCTCATGCGTCGATCCTGGCCAAGTCGTTCGAGATACCGAGCATCGTCGCAGTCGAAGATGTCATAGAAAGGGTGCACCAGGGCGATATGCTGATCATAGACGGAAACGCCGGCAGCGTGCACGTTAACCCAAACGCCGAAGTGATTCGTGAATACGATCGTTTGGAACGCGACTACGCCGAGCTCAATCGTGAGCTGGGCGAGCTTAAAGAGCTCCCGGCGCAAACCACCGACGGCCACCGGGTCGCGCTCTACGCCAACGTCGGGTTGTTGAGCGACGTTGCCTTCGCCCACCTGCATGGCGCTCAGGGAATTGGGCTTTACCGCACCGAAATTCCGTTTTTATCGCACCGGGATTTTCCCAGTGAAGAAGAGCAATACGCGCTTTACAAACGCGTTGTCGAGGGAATGATGAACAAGCCGGTGACCATTCGCACACTCGACATCGGCGCCGACAAGTATCCAAGTTACATGCGCAATTTTACTACCGAGCCCAATCCGTTTTTGGGGTGGCGCTCGATCCGCATCTCGTTAGAAGTGGAAGAAATTTTTAAAACTCAACTGCGGGCCATTTTACGCGTCGGCGACCTAGGGCTGGTGCGCATGCTCGTGCCGATGATTTCCAGTCTCGAAGAGATTCAGAAGGTCAAAGACCTGTTAGCCGAGGCCAAGACGGAACTAGACCGCGAAGGGACTCCCTATGACCGGCAGATGGAACTCGGCATCATGGTCGAGGTGCCGGCAGCGGTACAACTGGCGGAACGGTTTCTGCGCGAGGTGGATTTTTTAAGTATCGGCACCAACGATCTGATCCAGTACCTTCTCGCCGTCGACCGGAGTAACCGCAAAGTCGCGAATCTATATGAACCTCTGCATCCAGCCGTTTTGCTAGCGCTAAAGGCAACCATCGAAGCTGGCAAGAGAGTGGGGAAGCGGGTCAGCATGTGCGGTGAGATGGCTGGCGATCCGCTATGCGCCCTAGTGCTGCTGGGCATGGGTTTAGAAGAATTCAGCATGGG